>DATGCY010000021.1:0-2207 GCA_035311385.1 Candidatus Methylomirabilota bacterium | reverse complement strand
CGCCACGATCTGCAGGGCGGCGTCTCCGCTCGCCGTGGCACTGGCGAGCGCGCGCTGACCCCAGTCGATGGCTCGATCTCGATCACCGGTCAAGCGGAAGTAGTCGGTCAAATACGCGGCCGCTCGTCCGAGCCGTCGCTGGTCGCCCAGAGCCATCGCGAGCGTCTCGGCTTCTCGGAGGTGTTTGAATATCTGCTGGAGCCCACCACGTGGCTGGAGCGCGTTGCGGAGATCGAAACGAACATCGATCGCCTGCTCGCGAAGGGCCGGGCTATCCGGTAAGTGCTGGAGAGCCTCTAATGCCTGGTCGAAGTACGCGGCGGCTTCGCGGAGCGCCGATCGCTCGAGCGCACGAGTCCCCGCCAGACGGAGATATGGCAATGCCTTCGTCCAACTTCCACCTTTTACGGCGTGGTACGCCAGCCGGTCGATATGCTCGTGAGTGCGACCAGCGTACAGCCGTTCCATAACGTCCAGCACGCGGGCATGCAGCGCACTCTGCTCGCCGAGCGGCAGACTGTCGTACACGACATCGTGAGTCAGTCCGTGTCTGAAGCTGAAGGTGACTTCGGCCGTGCCCGTCAACTGGGTCAAAAATTCCGACGTACGGAGATGATGGAGAGCCGGGGCCAGGGCATCGGCGGTCGTCTCCGCGAGGGTCGCGAGGGTGAGAACGGGCACGTCTCGACCGATCACGGCCGCGAGCCGTAGGAGAGTCTGCTCATCGTTCGGCAGGCGTTCGAACCGCGTCGCCAGCACACCCTGAAGCGTGTCTGGCAACAGCACATCGGCCGAGCTGTCTGGGCGGTCATGGACCGTGAGGGCCAATTCCTCGAGGAAGAATGGATTGCCCTCGGCTCTGTTCAGAATGATCTCGGTGACGGGTGTCGGCAGTGTTCCGCTGGACACGATCGACGTCACGATCCTCAAGCTCTCCTCCTTGGACAGGGGCGCTAGAGGGAGCTCGCTGGCGAAGGACCAGTCCGCCCAAGGCGGCCTGTAGTCAGGTCGATAGGTACCCACGAACAAGAGACGGGATCCCGGAAGGAAGTTCATGATCGAGGCGAAGAACTCCTCCGACATCCGATCAATCCAGTGAAGGTCCTCGACGACGAGCAGGAGCGTCCCGCCTTGGGCGGCGCCTACGCTCAAGTGCCGGAGCGCCTCGAAGGTGCGCATCTTGATCGCTTCCGGGCTGACCGAGGCCAGCTGCGCAGTGCCGCTCACATCGCCGAGCAGATGGAGTAGGTACGGCGAGTGCTTGTCGGGGTCCATGCCCACCGCCTCGAGACTGACGCGAAGCCTTCCCCGGATCACTTCGGGAGCATCCCATTCCGTAATCCCGCACCACGCGCGGACCAGATCGAGCACGGGCAGGTAGGGAGCCGAGGTGCCATATGACGCGCATCGACCCGCCAGACACCTGATGCTCTCACCGGTCAGGCTCTCTCGAAACTCGAAGAGCAAGCGGGATTTTCCGATGCCTGCATGCCCGACGATACCCACCACCTGTCCACGGCCGGCTTGCACGATGTCCAGTCGGCCTCGCAGGTACGCCATCTCCTCAGTCCGACCGACAAAGCTCGCCATGCGTCCACGCCGGCTGAGGCCCAGGGCCTCCTGCCGCCCGAGCCGATAGGCCGGGAGCCCTTGCTCGGTTGAGCGCACCCGCGCGAGCTCGAACCGGCGTTCGAGCTGTGGCGCGGTGTCGGCGCTGACCAGCACATCGTCAAGCTCCGCTACAGCAATCAGGCCGTCGAGGAGCGACCCGATCGGTTGCTTTGCGTCTTCATCGATGCGGATCCCGGCCCTGACGTGCGCGATCGCGATTGGTGCGACGTGGAGAGCGGACTTGACGAGGAGCTTGGCGGCGGCGCCGTCGTCCCGTTGAATGGCCCTGTGCATCGCGGTCGCGGCAAGGGCCGCCCGCCGCGGTGCATCTTCCACCGGTTCCAGACCGAAGGCGGCAGTCATCCCGGTGATTCCAAGCTCGATCACTCGCCCGCCAAAGACCTCTGTCTTCTGGATCAACATCTCCAGCGTTCGGCTGGTGTCAGGCAGGAGCGCCACGGAACCCGTCGCGATGACACAGGTCCGGAGAAATGCGACCCGGCGACGGTCCCAGCGGATCGTGGTTGGCCCTGCGACGACACCCTGCACCAGCGGCGAGCTGTGGGAAGGCGGCAAGTTTCGGCCAGGCGGCTTGG
>DATGCY010000020.1:0-3280 GCA_035311385.1 Candidatus Methylomirabilota bacterium | reverse complement strand
GGACGACAGCGAGCTCGCGCGGGTGATCCGCTACGCCAATCGCGTCCCCCTGCTCTATCAGCAGTCGGCCTGCGCCACCTTCAAGGCGGCCCTGGAGACGGCGTGGCGGAACTACGGCGTCACCCAGTCGCGAGGCGCGCTGCCCGCGGGGCCCATGGTCATCTTCGTCCACATGGCCAGCGTGTGGGTGCCGTTCACCAGCGAGTCCAAGGAAGCCATCGCCGACTACGACGAGATCCGCAAGGAGATCAAGCTCGCCCTCCAGGAATGCGGCCGGCGCCTCGGTGTGTTCCTCCGCCGTCGCGAGCGAGCCAAGAGCGAGTTCCGCCGGCGCAACATCTTCGAGCTCTACATCGAGGAAGTGGTGGAGGCGTGCGCACGCCTCAAGAGCGGAAAGCTCCCCAAGGAGAAGCTCAAGAATCAGCTCCAGAAAATCGCCCTCAAGCGTACGGGCGGTGCCAAAACCGACCAGATCCTGGGCCACGACAGCGGGCCCGAAGGCCTCCCGCACTCCATTATCGTCACCCCCGAGGGCCCCGAGGGGGAGGCGCCCGTGCTGCCAACAGAAGACACGCCGGGCGATGCCCGCGCCGTTCCGGCCGAGCCCGCCACGGCGGAAGAACCGCAGAAGAGCAGAGCGAAGAAGGGCAAGATGAAGCCTGCGAAGGCTTCGGCCAAGATCAAGCGCACGGCCAAGGCGAAGCCGGCCAAGGCGGCGAAGCGGGTCAAAGTGAAGAAGCGCACGTGATGCCGCGCGCACTACTGCCCGTCCTGCTCGCGCTCGCCCTGCTCGCCAGTCCGCCGCACAGCGATGCGCAGCCGCGCACCAAGACCTGGCGCGTCGGATTCCTCTCTGGCGGCGCACGACCGCCCGACGGTCTCCCGCCGCCGGTGCTGCGCCAGGCCCTGCATGACCTGGGCTACGTGGAGCAGCAGAACGTGATCTACGTTGGCCGGTGGGCTGAGGCCCAGCAGGAGCGGCTCCCTGGACTCGCGGCCGAGGTCGTCACGGCCGGCGTGGACGTGATCGTCACCATCGGCGGCCCCGCGACCACGGCGGCCCGGCAGGCTACGACTTCCATCCCCATCGTCATGTCGCAGGTCGGAGACGCCGACAGCCTGGGTCTCATCGACAGCCTCGCACGGCCCGGGGGCAACATCACCGGCGTCACCGACCAGTCCGTCGAGCTGAGCGCCAAGCGCATGGAGCTCCTGAAGGAAGCCGTGCCCAAAGCCGTGCGCGTCGCCGTGCTCTGGAACGCGGACGACCGCGGCATGACCTTGCGTTACCAGAACGTGGAGAAGGCCGCGCAGGCCCTCCACGTGACGGTCCAGCCGCTCGGCGTGCGCGAGCCCAACGACTTCGACGCGGCGTTCTCCGCCATGACGCAGCATCGGCCCGACGCCCTCTTCCTCGTGACGGACGCCCTCACCGTTCTGAACCGCAAGCGCGTCATCGAGTTCACGGCCGCCCACCGCATCCCCGCCATGTACGAGTTCGATTTCCTCGTGCGGGACGGCGGGCTCATGTCCTACGGGGCGAGCCAGGAGGAAAACCTCCGCCTCGCCGCCGGCTACGTGGACCGAGTGCTCAAGGGCGCCGCGCCGAGCAGCCTCCCCGTCGAGCGGCCCAGCCGCTACTATCTGGCCATCAACCTCAAGACGGCCCGATCGCTCGGCCTCACCATTCCCCAATCAGTCTTGGTGCGGGCGGACCAAGTCATCGAATAAGGACGAACAGCCATGGCCAAGGCAGCCGCCGCGCGCAAAGTGGGACCGGTCGAGAAGAAGCTGGTCGGAGTGGCGGACACCGTGATCACCGCGGCCGAGCGCAGCAAGGACCCGACGTTAGCCATCCCCGTGCGCAGCCTCGCCAACGTCAACTTCAACGCGAAGCGCGGCATCATCGAGCTGGGCAAGCGCAAGCAGGCCCGCACCTTCTTCAACGTGGGCATGGCCAAGAAATTCATGCAGACGGTGCTGGTGGCCGACGCCCTCAGCGAATTGCAGCGGGCCAACCTCACCACCTCGCTCCGCGAGATCTACTACCGCACCAAGCACACCATGAAGGGCTCCCACGAGAACACCTTCGACAATCAGAACGAGTCCGATCCGCTCATCGAAGATCTCGAGGTGACTCTGGCTGCGCTGCGCGAGGAGCTCCACGTGCGCGCGGAGAACGCGGGGAGCATCGTGGGGCCCGTGGTGCTGGGAGACGACGGCGATCGCGTGGACTGCGCGCGCCTGGGCAAGGGCGGCTACTCCGTGCCCTCCATCGTGGAGCCGGAGTACATCCAAATCCAGCGCTGCACGGCGGACTTCGTCCTCCTCGTGGAGAAGGGGACGCAGTGGAACCGCCTCTCCGAGGACAAGTTCTGGCGCCGCTACAACTGCATCCTCCTCACCGGCAACGGCCAGCCGCCTCGCGGCGTCCGCCGTCTCGCCCGGCGGCTCCACGAGGAGTACAAGCTGCCCGTCTACGTCCTCGTGGACAACGACCCCTGGGGCTACTACATCTACTCCGTGGTCAAGCAAGGCTCGATCAACCTCGCCTTCGAGAGCGAGCGCATGGCCATCCCCAAGGCCAAGTTCATCGGGCTCTCCAGCGCCGATCCCGACCGCTACGGCCTGCCCCGCAACGTGGGGATCAAGCTCAACGACAAGGACGTGAGCCGGGCCAAGGAGCTCCTCAAGTACCGCTGGTTCGAGAAGAAGCCCTGGCAGGACGAGATCAAGCGCATGCTCGGCAGCGGCCTCAAGTACGAGCTGGACTCCCTGGCCAACAAGGACTTCCAGTATCTGACCAAGCAATACCTGCCTCGCAAGCTCAAGGAGAAGGACTGGCTGGACTGAGCTGCGCGTCGGCGTATCCAACCCGGGACCACCCAGTCAGCGTCAGAAACCACCGATACATGCGGTAGACGAGGATGCAGAACGCGGCGAACGTAGCCCGAGACGCAACCCCCGCGCAACCGCTTTGAATCCGCGAGCGCCGCTCTTCCTAGCTTGCGCGGAGGCGAGCAGCAGCGAGGCTTTGACGAATCCCGGATAGCGTTGGCGTCCGGGCCCGCCTAGGGGAGGGGGGCGAGCACCCCCCATGATCGGGGTCCCCGGGCTGCGTCGACCCGGATCGACCGGGTTAAAAATTTTGTGCCTCAAAAATTTGAGTCATGCGGGGCCGAGTGGCGCCGCGCCAACCAGCATGTATGGTGCGCACTCGGAGAGCCGTTTGGTGCCTGGTATCCTCGGCAATCCCACAGGCCCGACCACTACGAGCATC
>DATGCY010000019.1:0-6180 GCA_035311385.1 Candidatus Methylomirabilota bacterium | reverse complement strand
GCGGTAGAACTTGAAGTTGAGTTCGCTCTCCGGTCGGCCGTCGTTCCAATCAGAGAACGGTTTGAGCTCGCTTCGCCCCAGGCGCCGCTTGGCGAGCGCGGTGCGCCTGATGGTGATGCTCACGCGCGGCGTGTGTCGAGCGATACCACGCTTCTTGGGGATGGCGGTGGCCGAGGTGACGACACCGCTCGCGATGAGACCTGGTCCACCTTCGTTCTCACTCGCGAAGACAAAGATCGTATCGCCGGGGGCGATACGCCTGCCACCGTACATGGTCTTCTGCGCGCGGAACGTGAACGACATGGCCCGCGGATCGCCCACCTCAGCTTTGATCGCAAAGCTCATGCGCTGGCCCCATATGGAACGGCGTTACTGGCATCTCGACGTCTCGACAGGCCTCGTGCCAGCGCTCAGCGGTGTAGGCGGTTTGCCGAAAGCTTCATCACAGGGTGCGTCACGGGTTGCTGCTCCCGGATCCTCCTTGACGGACCGGGTTTGTCTAGCACGGCTGCTTCGCCTCGCGGACGCGCTTGCCGCGGAACGGCCGTCCGAAGGCTGGATAGCCATTCTCCAGAGAGTGCGGTGAAGTGTTCCCTCTGACTAACCGCGGCTTGGCGACGTATTCAGGGCTACCGCGTTCCGGATGAGCGCCTTGAACGCAGGCTCGTCAAGCTTCTCGCCTTCATGAAGGTCGATGGCGCGCCTGGCGTTGCCCTCGAGGCTGGAGTTAAAGAGCCTCGAGGGATCCTTCAGTTGAGCACCTTTGAAGAACGTCAACTTCACGACGTTCTTGTAGGTCTCGCCTGTGCATATCAAGCCGTCGTGGGACCAGACCGGTACGCCCCGCCACTTCCATTCTTCGACGACTTTAGGGTCGGCCTCCTTGACCAGGGAGCGGATCCGGGAAAGTGCCTCGCCACGCCAGTCGCCCAGCCCCTTGATTCTCGCGTCTATCAAGCGCGATGGTGACTCGGCCTTCCGCGACGTGTCCCTCTTCTTTTTCGTCGTCGTCTTCTTCATGCCTTCTGCCTGTCTCGTCGGATGGCGCTATTGGTCCGACGCCCCTGGCTTCCACTGCGTCGCCGTTACCCAGCTCTCCACTCCCGCCACGATGATGGCCCACCCCGGATCTTTGATGTCATAGTACGCGTGCCTCTGGCAGCCGCAATGACTCGTTCGGCGGCATCGGCTTCCGCACCGTTCCCTATCGTCGATCGGACTTCTCGGCGGGGTGGACCGAGGCTCACAACAGTCCATTGGCGCGCATCACGTCTTCCTGATCCTCATGTGAGATGTACGCGGCGTACTGCTGGAAGTAGTCCCGAAGCGCCTCCGCTCGGCTCATCGTCAAATCCCACCCGAAGTCCGTCGTCGTGCACCGCAACCGTCCCGGTGTCGCGGGGCGCTGACCGTGCCGCTCTGGGCTCCGCGGTGGCTATGTGCCCAGTCGCATCACGGTGAGCGGGCAGCATAGACGATCGGCGCGAGGCTCTGCAATTCACCGGGAGGGCGGGCTTGACGGCGCGACCGACTCGGTGGTCTGCTTCGCCACACTGGAGCGTGCGGCTCGATAGCGGAGGGAAGGAGATCAGAGAATGGCCAACGACCGTGGGCTGTTGCCGAAGGCGAGGCGCGAAGACCTTCCTGAGGAGCTCAGGCGGCGGCTCGACCGCTGGTATCGCGACGCCTACGAGGACGACAACCTCTTTTTGACCATGGCTCGGCGTCCGGGCCTGCTGGACGCCACGATGGGATTCATCCGCTACGCGTATGGTGGGACGTCCAGCATCGAACCCGAGCTGTTCGAGATCATCCGTGTTCGACTGGCCTGGAAGAACCGCTGCGTCCACTGAAGCCTCGCTCGCTCCTCCTCGGCCGTGCGCCGGGGCGCGACGGAAGAGCTGGTGGCGAAGCTCGCAGACTACGAGCATGCGGACCTGCCCGGTCGCACCAAGGCGGCGCTCCGGTACGTCGATCGCCTCACGTCGGACGCGTGGCAGGTCGACCGGGCATTCTATGACGACCTCCGGCGCAGTCTCACCGACGACGAACTCCTCGATCTCGGCATGGTGGCGATGTTCTTCCATGGCTGGCAGCGCCTGATCGATGCGTTCGGCATCGTGCCCGACCGCTGGCAAGAGGGCGACGCGCTCCCGTTCGGACCATTGAGGGAAACATGACCCATCGCCCGGGCGTGGCTCCGGAGGACGCGAACATGGATGCCACGAAGGGCTTTGTCGTACCCGCGGACGGGGGAAGGCATCTCGACATGGCGGCGCCGGGCCGCTTCGTGGCGTTGAAGCTCCTCGGCCGCGAAACAAACGAGAGCATGCTCTTCAGGAATCGCTCTCGGTCACGGCCGCACTCGGATCCGGGTCGGTCGCGACCCAGCCCATGAAGATCTGATAGCCGAGGGTGAGGACGGTCGCTCCCACGAACATACCCAGGATTCCACTGGTGGCCAGGCCACCCAACGCTCCGAGCAGGACGACCGGCATCGGCGCATCCACTCCGCGCCCCAGCATCAGGGGCTTCAAGACGTTGTCGGCCAGTCCCGAGAGCAACAGCAAGATCGAGTAAACGATGGCCGCGCCGGTGCCATAGTGGCCGCTCGACCAGATGTACACGATTGCGGGAAGGATGACGATGAGTGCCGGTATCTGGGCGATGCTCAACACGAGCGTGATGGCGGCCAGGACGCCGGCCCACGGCACATCGGCAACGAGCAGGGCAAGCCCGACGAGGATCGCCTGCACGAAGGCGATGCCGACGACCCCCTGAGCCACGGCTCGGATCGTCGAGGTGGACAGTCTGGCAAAGGCCTCTCCTCGTCCTCTGCCGATGATACGCTCGAAGATCGCTCGACTACCGCGGGCCCCCGCGTCGCCGTATGCCATCAGGATGCCCGCGATGACGAAAGAAGCCAGGAACTTCAGCATCCCGACGCCGATGCTCGCCACGATGGCCAGCGCCTTCGCGGCCAGCTCGCCGATCTTGGGCTGCATGCTCTGGATCAGACCAGGCAGGTCGCTGTAGGCCCGTGACCAGAGGCCGTGGATCTTCTTGCCGATGATCGGCCAGTCCCGTATGCCCTCTCTCGGTGCGGGTATTTCGAGCGTGTCGTGCCGCACGGCATAGACGAGATCATGAACGGAGCTTCCGAACGAATTCACCAGGAGCACCGTGGGTGCGACGATCAGGAGGCCGCTGACCACCACGATGATGGTCGCGGCCAGGCCCTGTTTCCCGCCGATGTGGCGAGCGAGCCAGCCATGCAACGGATAGAGTGTGACGGCCAGGACGACCGCCCAGGCCATCAGCGTCAGGAACGGCGCGAAGACGACGTAGCACAGGACGGCCAGGACACCGATCAGGCCGGCACGAATCAATACGTCGAGAAGGCCGGTGGAGATCCGCTGTTCGAGTTCGTAGTCGGGCGGCGGCGGCTTGCTCATGAGCAGGGATTCTATCGCGACGGGAGGCTTCTGTCAGAGCCGCGGGGCGGCGCCGCCCATGGACACCACTTGCCGTAGGTCCTGTCGGACGATCTTCCACTCCTCCCAGGACAAGTCCACGGCAACGAGGCTTAAGCTCTGGATTTTCGGACCTCGGTGAAGGCCTCGGCAGCGTCCGACTGCTTTGACTCAGCTTCGCGTGTCGAAGGGTTTGACATCATCCACGCTGCTTGTCCCGGCGCGTTCGCCGAAGTATCCAATTTTCTTGCACATCGAAATGTGGAACGATTCGTGCCTACATGCGCCGGGTTGCCGCGTTCCGGGGAGGCGCGTCTGTCGATCTCCGTGGGACCTGTGTTCATGGTGTGGGCGGGCGACCGCCGGATCTGAGTTTTCAAGGGCACTCGAAGTCACAAGGGAGGCACTTCGAATGATGCCGAAACGGTTGGCCAAACTTGCAACGACGCTGGGGCTGTCAGCGCTCGCGGCTCTCGGAACGAACACGGAGCCGGCTCACGCCCTGTCACTGCTGGGCCAGGAGGTGACGGGCGAGTTTTTTCTCAACCCCGTCACCGCCACTTCGACGAACTTCTTCGACCCAGAGAACGGCAAGGTACCAGATTTCACATTTGGGAATTCGCTCAACGTTCCGGGCAATGGCACGAATATCGTGCCGATAAGCGATAACTTGATCGAATTCGGCTACCAGGGTTCGACGTCCCTCTACCAGGCCAATTTCACTGGGGCGGGGGTCTTCACGGTCACGGCCACGGCAGTGCCATTCCAGAACGGCGTGACGACGCAGTTCAGCAGCCCTGGGCTTGCCGGACTGGCGCTCACCATGGTGGGGCCCGCGGCCCCGAACAACACCTGCTCATTCGCGACCAGCTTCGCGAGTCCCACCGGGCCTGCCACTTTGGCTCCCGCCGCGACTCCCATCGGGACCATTACGTGCATCGCGACCATGGGAGGCTCGTTCACGTCGAGCTACACTTTGAGCTCCGTCTCGACAGTACCGGAACCAACTTCACTGACCCTCGTCGTCCTAGGGGTCGCTGCCGTCATCGCGTGCGCCCGCAGGCGGTCTTAGCCAGTGTCCTAGGGGCTAGCGGCCGCACGAGCCGCTAGCCCCTTTCGTTGTCTCCCCCGCCGTCACGCGCGGCTCATCGCCACGACGACCCGTGCCATCTCGAGGTCGACCTCGCCGGCCGTCCAGTTCGCCGGGGCGGATCCTCGACGCAGCTCTCGGGCGAGCGTTTCCGTACAGATGTAGGCCTCGTGCTCCGCAATTGCCTCGGCGGCCTCGCCCCGAGCGTCCACCGAGATGCGGATCCGATCGTCCGCGTTGAGCCGGGCCTCCTTGCGCATCATCTGGATGTGGTGAACGAGATGGCGCGCCATGGCCTTTCGCCTAAGATGTGGCGTGACTGTGATGTCGAGGGCAACCGTCACATCCCGGTCGACGGCGGCCGCAAACCCATCGCGTCCCTCCGCCCTCAGCTTGATGTCGGCCCAGCCGAGTTTGACCTCGATCTCACCCACGGGAAGGGAGACCTGGCCGCCGGTCAGCAACGACTCGCGGACAGCCTCGCCGGGACGGGCGGCCAGTGCAGCCCGGAGGACAGGGATGGTGTTGGGCGGCAGCGTCGACGTGTCGCGGAGATCGAGCTCCGCCGAGACGACGACGCGGTCGGCGAGGCTGGCCACCAGCTCGAGACGCTCGACGTTGAGCTCCTCGAGGATCTCCGGTTCGAATGCCCGGACGCTGCGCTCCACCGACGGGGGAGCCGCAAGGAGCATCCGCTCCAGCGGTTGTCGCACCTTGAGCTTGGCCCCGTTGCGCGCAGCCAGCCCGGCCCGCAGCACGCGACGGGCGGCCTCCATGGCGGCCTCGAGAGCGGGCTGCCAGAGCGCCTGGTCGGGCTCCGGGAAGCGGATGAGATGGATGCTCGGGGCGGCCTCGGGTGACGTGGCGCGGACGAGATTCTGGTAGACGTGCTCGGTCATGAAGGGCATGACCGGGGCGAGGAGCTGGCACACCCGCACCAGCACGTGATAGAGGACCTGATAGGCTGCCTCCTTCTCGCCATCGAGCGCGCCCTTCCAGAACTCGCGGCGCCGCCGCCGCACGTACCAGTTGGACAGGTCGTCGTGGACGAACAGATCGATGGCGGTGACGGCCCGGCGGATCTGATAGGTGTCGAAGGCCGCTCGCACCTCCGCGATCGTGGCCTGGAGGCGGCTGAGCAGCCACTGCTCGAGGGTTCCGGCATGCGCGGGAACGCGCTCGGGCGCCTGCAGGGAGGGCCGGTCGAGGTTCGCGTAGGTGACGAACATGGTATACACGTTCCAGAAGGTCAGGAACCGTCGCTTCACCTCGCGGGCACTCTCGAACCCGAAGCGGATCGGGTCCGTCGGTGACTGAGACATGAAGACGTGGCGGAGCACGTCGGGTCCCATCTGATCGAGGACGTCGTCGAGGTCGAGGGCGTTTCCCCAACTCTTGTGCATCTCGCGGCCGTCGGCGGCCAGCACCCGCTCGTGGGCGAGCACCGTTCGATAGGGACTCGTGCCTTCGAGTACGGTGGACATGAAAAGCAGCGCGTAGAACCACCCGCGAAGTTGCCCCACCGCTTCCACGATGAAATCCGCCGGGAACCACCGCGCCCACTCTTCCCGATCCTCTTGATAGTGGAGCGTCGAGAAGGGGACGATGCCGGCATCG
>DATGCY010000018.1:0-14973 GCA_035311385.1 Candidatus Methylomirabilota bacterium | reverse complement strand
ATTATCGTGGGAATCCAGGGAAAGCCTTCCACGCGGAGCGCGGAGAACCGCCAGGCCACGGTGAGGGACGCCGCTCGGCTACCATTCATGGCGCGCTACCTCTCATAGCGAATGCGCGGATCGATGACGGCGTAGAGAATGTCCACGAAGAAGTTCACCACCACGATCATCGCCCCGCCCATGAGCACGGTGGCCTGCACCACCGGGAAGTCGCGGAAGGCGATCCCCTCGTAGAGGAGCCGTCCCACTCCCGGCCACGCGAACACTGTCTCCACCACCACCGCCACGTTGACCATGATGACGAGGTTGATGCCGGCCAAGGTGAGCACGGGGATGAGAGCGTTCTTGAAGGCGTGCTTGGCGATGACGAGGGCCTCGGGCAGCCCTTTGAGCCGGGCCAGCTTCACGTACTCGGAGCCCAGCACCTCGAGCATGGAGGAGCGCGTGAGGCGCATGTGGGCGGCCGCGAAATACCAGCCCAGCGCGAAGGCGGGCATGATCACGTGGAGGGCGGAGCCGGAACCCGACGAGGGCAGCCAGCCGAGATACACGGAGAAGAAGAGGATCATCACGAGGCCGACCCAAAAGGACGGCAGGGAGAGACCGAGGAGGGCGAAGAGCTTGCCCACGCTGTCCCACCATCGGTTCACGCGCACGGCAGCCAGGATGCCGCTGGGAATACCCACGAGGAGGGAGAAGACCATGGCGGCCGCGGCGAGGAGGAGCGAGTAGGGCAGACGCGAGAGATAGAGATCGAGGACGGGCGTCCGGTAGTAGAACGAGTTGCCGAGATCGCCGCGCAAGAGGCTCGACATGAACTGTCCGTACTGCACCCACAGCGGCCGGTCGAGGCCGAGCTGGGCGTGGATGGCCGCCAGGTCATCCTTGCTCGCCCCAGGCTCCACGAGGAGGACGGCGGGGTCGCCGGTGAGGCGGACGAAGAGAAAGATGGTCAGGGAGAGCAGGAAGAGCGAGACGAGAGCGTAGGCGAGCCGCTTGACGATGAAGCGCTTCATGGCTTGGGTCGAAGCTTGAGGTCTTCGTAGGGTGCGGAGTACGCGTGGTTTTTGATGAGACCGAGGCCGCTCACCGCGGGCCGCGGGCCCACCCCGTTGAGGAAGGCGGGCTCGATCACGGGTCCGAACATCGCCTGCTCGTGGATCATCTGTTGGATCTTGGTGAGGAGCTGCTGCCGCACGCGCGGATTCATCTCGTTGGCCTGCTCGGAGAAGAGCCCGTCGATGTCCGGATAGGCCCCGTAGGCGTAGCGGCCGCCCGTCACTGCGTTGACCTCGATGCGGGTGGCCGCGTTGCCGGGCGCCCCGCTGCCGTTTTGCACCACGAAGCGGAGCTTCTTGTCGGCGAGTTCCTGGTAGAAGGCCGCGCGCTCGAGGGGGCGGAGCTTGATGCGGATGCCCACGGCTTGCAGATAGTTCACCACCGGCTCGCCGATGGCCGTGCCGTAGACCATGTCGCCCGACAGCTCCCCCGCCTCGAAGCCGTTGGGATAGCCCGCTTCGGTGAGGAACTGGCGGGCGCGCTTGGGATCGAAGGGATAGGGTGGCGGCGCCCAGTAGAACTCGAGACCCTGCGGCACGAAGTTGTACGAGAGCTTGGCGAGGCCCAAGTACACCGCCTGGTTCACCCCCTGGCGATCCACGGCCAGATTGGCGGCCAGCCGCACGCGCTTGTCGTGCCAGGGAGACTTGGGGTCCCACTGCTCGGTGAAGACCATCCAGATGGTGAAGGGAAAAGACGTGGGGGCGAGGGTGAGACCGGCCGTGCGCTTGAGCTCCTCCGCGAGCGGCCCCGTGATGCTGTACGCGATGTCGACCTCGCCCCGCTTGAGGGCAGCCAGTCGCGTCGATTCCTCGGGGATGACCTTCCACACCAACGTCTTCACCGACGGCGTCTTGCGCCAGTAGCCCGCGAAGGCCTCCAGCGTGAGCTCCACCCCTGGCTTGAAGGAGGCGAACCGATACGGGCCCGCCCCCACTGGCGCCCTCTTGAAGCCGTCGTCGCCCACCTGCTCCACGTACTTCTTGGGCACGATCCACGCCGCGCCCGTGGCCGGAGTGGCGTAGAACGTGAGGAAGTCCGGCCACGGCTGCTTGAGGACGAAGCGGACGCGGTACGGATCGACCACCTCGACTCGGGCGACCTTGCCCTTGAGTTCCTTGGCGGAAGCGCCACGATAGCGCTCGAAGGAGAATTTGACATCCTCCGCCGTCATGGTCTCGCCGTTGTGGAACTTCACCCCCTTGCGAAGGACGAACTCGTAGGTGAGGCCGTCCTTGGACGTGGTCCACGACTCGGCGAGGCAGGGGGCCATGGCGTTACCTGGCATGGGCTTCACGAGAGCATCATGAAGGGCGTAGAGGATCATAAACGGCGTGATGATGCCGGGGGTTTCCGCGGGATCGAACCAGGTCGGCGCGAGCGCGACGTGGGCGGCCCACGTCAACTGTCCAGACGGTGACGTGCTCGGCGACTGCGCGGAGGCCTGCGTTGCCGCCACGAGAACCACGGCGACCACGAGGGCAACGACACGCGCTCGGGAGCGGGTCATGGTCTGTCCTCCGCTGCGTTGCGACAAGGCGAGACGTGCTCGCGGGCTGCGAGGTTGCCCGATTATCCCCGAATCCCTTCTTCTGTCAATGGGGTCCGGCCTCTCTACGGCGCGTTGCGCGCGATTGCCGCCGCTCGCCGCCCTGTACGAGCGTCCCCTGGACATGGGCGGCACCCAGGCGGTCTATGACGAGCTGGACTGCGTCGTGCGTAATATCTCGCGTCTGACGTTTCGCCACGCTGAGCCTGCGCCGGCGCGCGGCAAGATCTTCGTACAGCGGCGCCAATGTCTCCGCGCGGTGTCGGCAAGCCCGACGCCCTGCTGCGCGGCGCGCGCCGGGACAAACGTGACGACCCTCGCCAGCGTCAAATACCTTTTCGGCAGCATCCCGCAAGCATCACCACCGTCGACGTGATGGGAGGACGACGCTCGCGCCTTCTCGAGCGGCAGTCGGAGAGGTGCCGCGGCTCGTGCGGAGCGGGTGACGCAGCGTGGGCGCACCTCTCCCCACAACAGGCCCCCGTACCCTCCCCAGGGCTAGGCGGCGAGGGAGCGGAGCATCACGCCGAGGGCGACGCGGAGGCCAGCGGGCAGGCCCGCCTCGTTCATCTCGAACTCGGGGGCGTGGTGCGGCCGCGGGCATCCGTCGGGGAGCCCGATGCCCACGCGGAAGTAGCAGCCGGGCCGCGCCTCCAGGAACAGGCTCATGTCGTCGCTGGCCATCACGGGCCGCCCGTCGGCGACGGAGCCATCGCCGATCTCGAGGGCAGCCGCCCGCATCATGAACTCCGTCTCGGCGGCATGATTGACCACGGCGGGACAGGAGCCGAGGTTGACCGAGAAGCTCGCCTGCGTCCGATAGGCCTGCGCCATGTGTCCGACGTATTCGCCCAGACGGTCGAGGATCTGGCGGCGTACGTCCGCGTCGAACGTCCGCAGCGTGCCCATCATGAGCGCGCGATCGGGAATGATGTTGGACTTGGTCCCCGACACCAGCTGGCCGATGGTCAGCACTGCCGTCTCCTGAGCGGGGATCTCGCGCGAGACGAGGTTCTGCATGCCCAGGAGGATGTTGGCGGCGGCGGTGATGGGATCGACGGAGAGATGCGGCATGGCGCCGTGACCTCCGCGTCCGCGCACCTCCACGGTGAAGCCGTCGGCGGAGGCCATGGCCGGCCCCGGGCGCGCCGTCACGAGCCCGGCCGGCGCCGTGGTGGTGAGGTGGAGGCCGTACACCTGCTCGACACGAGGATCGTCGAGCACGCCCGCTTCGATCATGGGCCGCGCGCCCCCCAGGATCTCCTCGGCGGGCTGGAAGAGGAAGACGGCGGTGCCCGGCATCTCGCGCCGTCGCGCGGCGAGGATGTCGGCGAGAGTGAGGGCGATCGCCGTATGGCCGTCGTGCCCACAGGCGTGCATCACGCCGGGAGTGCCCGAAGCGAAGGGGGCATCCAGCATCTCCGTGAGGGGCAGGGCGTCGATGTCCGCGCGCCACGCCACGGTGTGGCCGGGGCGGTCACCTCGCAACACGCCGACCACGCCCGTCTTGGCCACCCCGGTGCGCACCTCGAGGCCGGCGGCGTGGAGGCGTTCGGCGACGATCTCGCTCGTGCGGCGCTCCTGAAAGGACAGCTCGGGATGCCGGTGAAAATCGCGCCGCAGGGACACCATCGCGTCGAGGCGCTTCTCCACTTCGTCGGGCCACGTCGACTGTGTCTTGCTCATGTCTCCTCCCGTTGGTTACGTCGTCAGTCGTAGCGCATGGTGCCGTAGCCCATGTACGTGAACCCGATGCCCTTGCCTTTGAGCACGCCGCCCTTGATCACCGCGCCTTCGGGAAGCATGCCCACGGCGTTGTCACCTCCCAGATAGAGCATGACGATGCCGTTGTCGAAGAACAGCACGTCACCCGGCTTCGGCTCGCCTTCAGTGGTCACGTTGAGCAGGTTCCGGAGGCTCTTCGCGGTGAGGATCTCCGGCGTGAAGGGCATGCCCGCCTCGGAAAGGGCGAGGGCGACGAAGCCCACGGAGTCGACGCCGTCTTCCTTTCGTCGCCCGCCCCACGTGAAGGGAACCTTCGCCTGCTTGAGCGCGACGGCCGAGGTGAGCGCGTCGCGTCGCTTGCCCGTGACGCTCGGAGGCACGACGGGATCGCTGATGTCCTTGCCCGTGTAGGAGCTGAGCCGGGCCACCGTGAGGAGATGGGCGAGCTCGGCAACCTCGAGACGGGTGGCGAGAACGATCTTCTCCCGGGCCGATTCTGATGCGCTGAGCTCCTGGAGCTCGCTCCGCGCCCGATCGCGCTCGCGCGTCAGCTCGCTCACCTGCTGGCGATTCAAGAGCGCCAGGCCGACGGCGAGGAGCAGGCACAGCACGAGGGCGATGGCCAGGCCGATCACGAGTGGCCGTCCACCACCCCTCGGCGTGTCGTCCACATCTGGCCCGACGGTGTGCTCGGAGGTGGCCATGGCCGGAGCCGACCCGTGAGCAGTCAGCTGCGATTGATGACGCCGCAGGCGATGCGGGCGCCGCTGTTGCCGGTGGGGTCGGTCTTCTCGTCATCCTGCTGCGCGTGGATCACGAGGCTGGTGCCGCCCTCGCCGAAGAGCGAGCCCGCCGCACCAGTCTTGAGGGTCACGGCCTGAGTGGTGGCATCGAGGCCCCCACTGCCCGCCGCGTCGATCACGAGATTCGGGAGATCGCCCGCGTGGGAGCCGTCGGGATTGAGGCGTCCGTGCTTGCGCCCGGTTGGATTGAAGTGCGCCCCGGCGGAGACGAAGTCCGGCGGATCGCACGTGCCCACCGCATGCACGTGCACGCCCTTCGGCCCGGGGGGGAGGTGGGAGGCCGTAACGCGGATCCGCACACCGTCCGCACCCTCCGTCAACGTCGCGGTCCCGACCTGCTGACCGCTCTTGTCCCTGAGCACGGTCTGAGCACGGAGGGGTGCATCGGTGGCGGCCGTGGCGCAGCCGCCGAGGATGAGGACGGCCCCCAGCAGACGCAGGCATCGCCTCATCCGGGGACGCCCTCCTCGAGACGCGAACGGAGGCTCAGTCGAGTCGGCCCGCGAGCTCGGCGGCACGAGCGCGGAACTGCTTGACGTTGTCGAGCTTGATGGCCTCGTAGCCGCGGATCATGTCGGGTAGCTCGGCGAGCGCCACTGCCGTGTCGTGGCGCTCCGGTGAGAGGGCGGACAGGGCCCGCTCCACGAGGGCGCGGTACTCGCCGATGAGGGCGCGCTCCCCGCGGCGCACCTCGGCGTAGCCGAAGATATCGAATGCGGTGCCACGCAGGCCCTTGAGGGCGGCCAACATGGAGAAGGCTCCCCGGAACCACGAACCCAGCCGGATCTTTCTCTTGAGCCCGAGCGCGCGGAGGAGCGGCGGGTGGAGATGCCAGTAGTAGCGGGGGGACGGCCCGAAGCGAGTGCGAAGCTCCGCGGCGAGCATCGCGCTCAGATGAAGGCGCGCAACCTCGTACTCGTCCTTGTAGGCCATGAGCTTGAAGAGATGCCGCGCCACCGCCTCCGAGAGGCCGGTGCGTCCCGGCGTCTTCTGCGCCTCTTCCCGGGCCACCCGGGTCACGAACTCCGTGTACCGATGGGCGTACGCGGCGTTCTGGTAGGCAATCAGCTCCGGGACGCGAATCTCGAGGAGCCGGCGCAGCTCTCCTTGGGCGCCCGTGGCATTCACTAGCCCGAGCGCCTCCGCGTCGAGGACGCGCGGGGCCTCGACCTTGCCCGTCGCCGTTTGGACGGCCGCCTCGACGCGCTTGCCATCGACCACGGCCATACGGCCCCAGCGGAAGGCGAGCAGGTTCATGTCCACGCTGACCCCATTGAGCCGAATGGCCTGCTCGAGCGAGTCCGCGCTGATGGGTAACGCGCCTGCTTGATAGGCGGCGCCCACCATGATGAAGTTGGTCGCCATGTGGTCGTTGAAGAGACCCTCGGCCATGGACTGGGCGTCCAGGTAGACGTTGGCGTCCTTACGACTGACGCGATCGATGCTCATGAGGGTGCCACCGAGCTCGGGAAACTCCACGGTGGTGTCCACGACCATGCGGCCAGTGGGAATCTTGCTCGTCGACACCACGGCGATGGTGCGGCCCGACTCGGCCTTGTCGAGATTGACGGGATCCGTGGACACGAGGAGATCGAAGCCCAGATAGAGGTCGGCGCCGCCCGCTGAGACCTTGTTGGAGATCTCGATGGGCCGGGAATCAATGCGCAGATCGGAGACCACCGGCCCGCCCTTCTGGGAGAGACCGGTCTGATCGAGCCCGCGCACGTGGCGGCCGTCCAGCATGGCCGCGGTGCCGAGGATCTGATTGACGGTGACCACGCCCGTGCCCCCGATCCCCATCATGTGGAGCGCGAAGCCGTCGCGTGGCACGCGCAGCACGGGCTCGGGCAGGTCGGCGTCGAGGGGCGTGAGGCGCCGCTGGCGCGAAGGAGCCTCTCCTCCGGGCTCGACGGTGAGGAACGAGGGGCAGTCGCCGAGGAGGCACGAGTAGTCCTTGTTGCAGGAGGACTGATGGATCTGCGTCTTGCGCCCCCACTCCGTCTGCACCGGCTGCACGGAGAGGCAGTTCGACTTCCTGCCGCAGTCACCGCAGCCCTCGCATACCGCCTCGTTGATGTAGACGCGCGTCTGCGGGTCGGCCTGCCGCCCACGCTTGCGGAGGCGCCGCTTCTCCGCCGCGCATTGCTGATCGTGAAGGAGCACGGTCACCCCGGGGATGGCCGCCAGCACCGACTGCGCCTCGAGGAGCCGGTCGCGATGCCAGACCTCGCAGTTGGCGGCGATAGACACGCCCTTGTAGTTCTCGGGGTGGTCGGTGGTGATGATGATGCGTTTCACCCCGTCGGCCTCGAGCCGCCTGGTGAGCGCGGGAATGGGCAAGGCCCCCGCCGCGTCCTGGCCGCCCGTCATGGCCACGGCGGCGTTGTAGAGAATCTTGTAGGTAATGTTGACGCCGGCCGCGATGGCGTAATTGATGGCCAGGCTGCCCGAATGGAAGAGCGTGCCGTCGCCGATGTTCTGGAAGAGGTGCGGCGTCTCCGTGAAGGGGGCGATGCCCACCCACTGCGCGCCCTCCGCGCCCATGTGGGTGACGCCGATGATCCCACGGTCCATGCCCATGGCCATGCCGTGACAGCCGATGCCCGCGGCGGCCACCGCGCCTTCCGGCACGACCGTGGAGCGGTTGTGCGGGCAGCCCGAGCAGAAATAGGCGGTGCGGGCGAGGGACAGCGGTTTGGGCCGCTGCTTTAGTTCGTCGAGGTGGCGGAGACGCGCCTCCACCGACTCCACGCGCAGCTTCCGCGCGATGCGGCGGGCGATGGCGCGGGCGATGGTGTCGGGATCGAGCTCACCCACGATGGGCACGAGGAGCCGATCCTCTTCATCGCGCTTGCCCACGATGCGCGGGCGGTCGGGCATGCTGTAGAGCACGTCCTTGGCGAACATCTCGATGAAGGAGCGCTTCTCCTCGACGACGAGGATCTCTTCCAGCCCCCGCGCGAAGTCCCGCACCGCGCGCGGCTCCATGGGGAAGAGCATGCCCACCTTGAGGATGCGAATGCCGTAGCGGCGCAGGGCCTCGTCATCCAAGCCCAGCTCGAGCAGGGCCTGACGGACGTCGTAGTACGTCTTGCCCGTGGTCATGATGCCGAGCCACGCATCGGGGGTGGGCACGGTGACGGGGTTCAGCTTGTTCTCGTAGGCGTAGAAGCGGGCCAGCTCGAGGCGCGCGTGGTGCAGCGTGCGCTCCATATCGAGGCCGTAGGGGGGGATGAGGTTCACGTTGATGGCGTGCTGGAAGGGACGCCCGTCAAGTTCCACGGTGGGAATGACCGGGCTCACGCGCTCCGGCGAGACCTCGGCGGTGGCGGCCTCGTCGGCGACATTGGTCACGATCTTCATGCCCACCCAGAGCCCGGAGATGCGCGAGAGCATGAACCCGTGCAGACCCAGATCGAGGATCTCCTGGACGTTGCCCGGGAAGATGGTGGGCATGAGCGCGTCGTAGAGCGCGACTTCGGAGTGGCTGGGCAAGGTCGACGACTTGGAAAGCGGATCGTCGCCCACGAGGGCGAGCACTCCGCCGTTCCTTCCCACCCCTGCGTAGTTTGCGTGCTTGAAGGCATCTCCCGTACGATCGACGCCCGGCGCCTTGCCGTACCACATGCCGAGCACGCCATCGTACTTGGGGCGCGGGAAGAGGCCGACCATCTGGCTGCCGAAGATGGCGGTGGCCCCGAGATCCTCGTTGAGGCCCGAGGAGAAGACGACGTGATGCGCCTCCAGCAGCTTGCGCTCGCGCTGCAGCGTCTGGTCGAGGCCGCCCAGGGGCGAGCCGCGATATCCGGAGATGAAGGTGGCGGTGCGCAGCCCTCGCCGCTGATCGGCCCGGTGCTGGTCGAGAGGCAGGCGAACCAGAGCCTGGATCCCGGAGAGATAGATGCGGCCCGTCTCGTGCGTGTATTTCGCGTCCAGAGAGAAGGACGGGGACTGTGCCGCCATGGGACCCCCTGTTGGGGTGGTGGTTCGCTTCACGATCGGGTCGGTAGCATCGTCATGGTAGGCGATCAGGTCTTGTGAATCAACCAGTCACGGCGCAGGGCCGATGCGGTATCCTGTCCAGCCAAGGAGGATAAATCATGGAGCCACTCGACCGGGCATCTGGTTTTCCCGCGACCACCGACGAGCGCGTCACCACCTTCCTCCGCGCCGTCTACGGGTGGATGTGCGTGGGTCTCGGCGTCACCGCCTTCGTCGCCTACGCCATCGCGTCGTCCCCCACCCTCATCGGGACGCTCGTCGCCGACCGCTTCCTCTTCCTCGGCCTCTTTCTGGTGCAACTCGGGCTGGTGTTCTTCCTTTCCGCGCGGGTGGACCGTCTCGCCCCCGGCACCGCCACGGGGCTGTTCATCTTCTACTCCGCCCTCACCGGGGTGACGCTGTCCGTGATCCTCATCGCCTACACCGGCGCCTCCATCGCGAGCACCTTTGTGGTGACGGCGGGCATGTTCGGCGCCCTCGCCCTCTATGGCACCACCACCTCGCGCAGCCTCGCCGGCGTGGGGCAGTTCGTTTTCATGGGTCTGATCGGTGTCATCCTCGCCTCGGTGCTCGCCATGTTCTGGCGGAACGCCGCCCTGGACTTCCTGATCTCGGTGGCGGGGGTCATCGTGTTCACCGGGCTCACCGCTTGGGACGCCCAGCGCCTGCGCCAGATGGCCACCGCCCTCCCCACGGAGAAGGTCGGATCGTACGCCATCCTGGGCGCCCTATCCCTCTACCTGAACTTCATCAACCTCTTCCTCTTCATGCTTCGCTTCATGGGCGGGCGCCGCAACTGATCCGCGTCAGCGGCTGAGGAGGGGCTGAAGGTAGGGCCAGAGGTGGTCGACGACGATGGCATAGCCCTCGGCCGTCGGGTGAATGCCGTCCGCCTGGTTCAGTGAGGGCTTGCCCGCGACACCATCGAGCAGGAACGGCATGAAGGCGACCCCGCGCTTGCGCGCTACCTCGACGTAGATCTTCCGGAAGTCCGCGGCGTACTGCGCGCCGTAGTTGGGCGGCACCTCCATGCCAGCGAGGAGCACGCGAGCGCCCGCCTTCTGGAAGCGCGCGACGATCGCATCGAGATTCTGGCGCACCGAGGCGAGGTTCTGGGCGCGCAGAGCGTCGTTGGCCCCGAGGGCCACGATGACGATGTCGGGCTTGTTCTTGAGCGCCCAGTCCACCCGCCGGAGCCCTCCTGCCGTGGTATCGCCGGAGGACCCCGCATTGACCACGCGATAGGCGTATCCCTCCGCGCGGAGCCTGGCCTGCAGGCGCGCCGGATAGGATTCCTCGGGGGTGACGCCGAGGCCAGCGGTCAGGCTGTCTCCGAAAGCCACGATGACGCGCTCGGCGGCATGGGCGGGCGAGATTACGAGCAGCGCCGCCACCAGGGCCGCCACCAGGGCTCGCATGCTTGCAGTGTAGTACGGCTCTTCGCGGCCACGGTCGGCCCCGGCTAGCCTAATCGACGATTGACGAATACCGCCCTGTGCGACCGGGCCGGGTGGCGGCGGGGGCGGGGGAGCTCTCCGGCGGAGTGGGACCCCTTGTCCTGTGCGCCGCCCGCTAGGGCGGCGATTCAGGCGAGCGGGTGACGCAGCTGGAGAGCTCCCCCGCCCCCGACGACGGGCCCCGGCTCGCCTCCCCCTGCTTCCCGGACTGGGCTAGGGGCGCGGGCGTCCGTCGGAGCCGATGCCTGCGGCGTCGGAGAGAGCATAGCGAGCGAGCTCGAGGCCATTCACGAACCATACCTCTCCGGCATCCCGCATCTGATCCACGAGCCGCTGCAGCATGTTGAGCCGCGAGGGGCGGCCCGTGTACTGCGGATGCAGAATGAGCATGGTCAGGCCGCCCACGGAGTGAATCCCGAGGAATTCGTCGTGCCACACGGAGAGCACCGCCGACGGCGGGAAGATCTGACGATAGAGGTTCGGGCGCAGCCCGAAGGCGAAGAAGGGTCCGTCGTCGAGGATCCAGGAGGCGGGCAGCTCCACGAGCGAGGGCGTGCCAGGATGCCGATACGGCCACAGCGAGTCCTGCAGGTTGCTCGCGTACAGGAAGCCGTGCTTGGCGAGGAGGCCGGCCGTTTCGGCCGTGACTTCATAGAGCGGCGCGCGATAGCCGCGCGGCGGCACGCCCGTGATGTCAGCGAGGATCTTCGAGCTGCCCGTGAGAATCGCTTCCTCCTCCTCGCGCGACTTCCCCTCGAGCCCTTCGTGGAGATAGCCATGATGCCCGATCTCGTGGCCTCGGCGGTGGATTTCCGCGACCACGTCCGCCCAGCGCTCAGCCGTCCAGCCAGGTACGAAGAAGGTCGAGGTCAGACGATTGTGATCGAGGAAGTCGAGGATGAGCGGCACGCCGACCTTCGGTCCGTAGGCGCCCTGGGACATCACGCTGATTCGATCGATGTTCTTGGGGTCGCGGGAGATCCAGGCCGTCTCCGCGTCGAGATCGAAGGTGATGCACACGGCGGACTTCACGCCGGAGGGCCAGATGATGGGAGGCCGCATGAGGCTCGCATCCTCCGGCACCGGCTGCGTCCTGTCAAGGTGGCGGCGCGGGGCGACCACCTTCTCCGGCGTGTAGTATGGAGCGTGTGATGATCAGCGTCCACGGCCTCGGCATGCGACTCGAGAGCGGTGGCCGGCCCGTGGACGTGCTCACCGACGTGAGCCTGGAGGTTCCCGCGCGCCAGTTCGTGGCCATCGCGGGTCCCTCGGGCAGCGGCAAGTCGACCCTGCTCGGTCTCATCGCGGGTCTCGACCGGCCCACCGCGGGCCGCATCCGCGTGAACGACGTCGATCTCACCGAACTCGATGAGGATGAGCTCGCCCGGTTTCGGCGCGACGCCATCGGTTACGTCTTTCAGTCCTTCCATCTCATCCCCACCCTGACCGCCCTCGAAAACGTAGCGGTCCCGCTCGAGCTCGGCGGCGACCCGCTCGCTCTGGAGCGGGCGCGGGCACTCCTCGACGAGGTCGGCCTGAGGGAGCGTGGACATCACTACCCCGTGCAGCTCTCCGGCGGCGAGCAGCAGCGAGTGGCGGTCGCGCGCGCGGTGGCGCGACGGCCAACCCTGCTCCTGGCCGACGAGCCCACCGGCAACCTCGACTCGGCCACGGGCAAGCAGATCATCGATCTCCTGGTCGCCCTCAACCGGACGCTCGGGAGCACGCTGGTGCTCGTCACTCACGACCCGGCCCTCGCTGCGCTGGCCGACCGCGTGATCACCCTGCGCGACGGCCGCGTCGCCACCGACGAGCCGAACAACGGCGGGATCGCATGAGCTTCGTGGCGAGACTCGCGTGGCGGGAGACGCGCGGGGCTGGCCGGCACTTCGCTTACCTCGTAGCCTGCATCACCCTGGGAGTGGGCGCCCTCGTCGCCGTGGGGAGCTTCGCGGCGAGCCTCGAGCGAACGGTGGGGCGCTCCGCCCGTGCCCTCATGGGAGGCGACGTGGAGATCCGGAGCGCCCAGCCGCTTTCCGTCGAGGGCGCGCGCATCGTGGCCGCCCTGAGTCCGCCCGGTACGGCTCGCGTGCCGATCAGCGAACTCGTGGCCATGTCGGCGGCGAGGGGCAAGAGCCAGATCGTCGAGCTGAAGGCGGTGGGAGCGGGCTATCCGCTCTACGGTGATCTCCTCACGGACCCCGCTGCCCCGCTCGACACGCTCATCGGCAATGCCCGGGTCCTCGTCCACGACTCACTGCTCACGCGGCTCAGCCTCCGCGTCGGCGACCGGCTCAGGATCGGCGAGGGCGATTTCACCGTGAGCGGCATCCTTCGCCAGGAGCCCGATCGCGCGGTGGGCGTCTTCTCGCTCGGCCCGCGCGTGCTGATCGACGCGCGCGATCTCGATGCCACGCACCTCATCCGGCCGGGCAGCCGCGTGCGCCACCGCCTGCTCTTTCGCCTCCCCCCCGGGGAGACGGCCGAGGCCTTCAAGGACGCGCTAGCCGCGCGTCTCACCGATCCCAGCGTGCGCGTTACCACCTACACCCACGCACAGCCCGGCGTGCGCCGGTTCTGGCGCCAGCTCACCATCTATCTCGGGCTGACCGGTCTCGTCGCCCTCATGGTCGGCGGGATCGGTGTCGCCACGAGCGTGCGCGCCTTCGTGCGCGGCAAGCTCGACACCATCGCCGTGCTCAAGTGCTTGGGCGTCGGCTGGCGCGCGATCCTCGCCGCCTATCTCCTCCAGACGATGCTGCTGGGACTCGGGGGCAGCCTGCTCGGCGCGGCCATCGGCACCGCCGTGCAGTGGGCGCTCGCGCCCCTGCTCTCTCCGCTCATGCCCGTGCCGCTCGACACGGGCCTGTCCATGCGCGCCGTGTGCACGGGCCTTGCCATGGGCACCGGTCTGACCTTGCTGTTTGCTCTCTGGCCCCTCCTCGACATCCGGCGCGTGCCGCCCGCGCTGATCCTCCGCCACGACGTGGAGCCGCGACTGCGCGGTCGACGCCCCTGGCTGGCCGTTCTGCCCATCGTGATCGGGCTCGGTGCGCTCTCCGTCTGGGAAGCGGGCTCCTTCAAGGTGGGAGGGATCTTCATCGGGAGCCTTATCGCCGCGCTGATCCTCCTCGCCGTGGGCGCTCGGCTCGTCATCGAGGTCGCCCGCCGGCTGCCGAGGTTGCCCTGGCTCGCCTGGCGCCAGGCGGTGGCGAACCTGCACCGACCCGGCTCGCATGCCACGACGGTGCTCGTCTCCCTCGGGCTCGCCGTGATGCTGATGGTGGCAGTGGCCTTGCTCGAGCAGAGCCTCCGCACCGAGCTAGCGGACCGTGGTCCCGCGCGGGCGCCCGCCTTCTTCTTCATCGACATCCAGCCCGATCAGGCCGACGCCTTCCGACAGCTCATCCGAGAGCGGACGGGACGCGAGCCCACCCTCAGCCCGGTGGTCCGCTCCCGGCTCGCTTCCATCGACGGTGCGCCCGTGGCGCGCGACCCGCGCCAGCGCCGCGAGGACGTGTGGTATCTCTCGCGCGAGTACGTGCTCACCTGGGCCGCCGCGGCGCCGCCGGAGAATCCCGTGGTCGCGGGCCGGTGGTGGACGCCCGAGGAGGCGGCGCGGGAGCCGCTCATCTCGGTGGAGGAGGAGATCGCGAAGAACCTGGGCGTAACCATCGGAAGCACGCTCGGCTTCGACATCCAGGGCATCACGGTGACCGCGCGAGTCTTCAACCTGCGGCGGGTCGAATGGCAGTCTTTCAATACCAACTTCTTCGTCATCTTCTCCCAGGGCACGCTCGACGGCGCTCCCACCACGTGGCTCGCCACCGCGCGCGTGCCGCCCGCCGACGAGCTCGCGGTGCAGTCGGCGGTGACGGCGGCCTTCCCCAACGTGACGGCCATCCCCATTCGCGAAGTGCTCGAGCGCATCGCAGGGGTGCTCGACCAGATCGCGCTGGCCATCCGCCTGCTCGCGGGCGTCAGCATCGCCACGGGGCTGATCGTCACCGCCGGCGCCCTCGGAGTGAGCCGCCATCAGCGGCTCTACCAGAGCGTGATCCTCAAGGCTTTGGGAGCCACGCGCGGGCTCGTGGCCCGCATCTTCACCGTCGAGTACGCGCTCCTGGGCGCGGCGGCCGGTCTCGGCGGCACGGCGCTGGCCGCCGGCCTCGCCTGGGGCGTGCTCCACTGGGCCCTCGACGTGCGCTGGGGCGGCTCGCTGGGCACGCTCGCGTGGGGACTCATCGCGTCTGCCGTGCTCGCTCTCGGTGTGGGATTCCTCGGCACCTTCCGGCTCCTCGGCAAGCGCCCGCTGGCCGTGCTCAGAAGTGAGTGACGCGGCGACCCTCAGCGCGAAGCTGCGCACGCTCTTCCCGGA
>DATGCY010000017.1:0-3789 GCA_035311385.1 Candidatus Methylomirabilota bacterium | reverse complement strand
TCGACGGCGACTTTCATTCCGGCTCCTGGATGAGAAGGGCTGGTGCGAGAGGGGGGAGTTGAACCCCCACGGGTTTGACCCTCTGGATCCTAAGTCCAGCGCGTCTGCCAGTTCCGCCACTCTCGCAGATGTGACGGCAAGGATACCACAAGGCGCTGGCACGGCCGGGCGATCCGCCAGTACCCGCGGGGAGTTATGTCAACCGAGTCGGTGGACTAGGCGTGAGGCCGGCGGAGCGCGGAGGCTGGTAGACCCGACCAGGCCACAATGGCGTCGAGCCAGCCGAGATCGCGCGCGCTGAAGGCGGGCGCGCTGGAATCGCGAGGCTGGAGCCACCGCTGCACGTAGAGCGCGCCAACGAAGAGCTTGCGGAAATCCTGGACGCGATCGCGCAGCACTTGCCCTTCGTGGAGAAGGAGGCTCGCCGCGAGTAGATGGTAGAGCTGATCGGCGGCGGGCTTCGCCTCGAGCTCGGCTTCCTCGCGGGCGAGCAGCGCCCAGCCGTCGATGCGTCGTCTCGTCGACTCGACGGATTGCAGCACGAGGTCGACCCAGGGCTTGGCCGCCGGCTCCGTCACCCGCTGGAGCCGCCCCCCGATGACTGCGAAGAGCGGCTCGTGGCAGCCCTCGCGCACGATGGCGCGCTGCACGTCGAGGGCCACGATGGGGGTGGCGCCCTCCCAGATGGAGCCGAGATACGCGTCGCGCACGAGACGCGCGTTGACCCACTCCTCGATGTAGCCGTTGCCGCCTCGCACATTCATCGCCTCGCTCGTCACCGTGCGCGCCCGCGCGGTGATCCAGCACTTGGCGATGGGAGTGAGGATGCGGAAAAGCTGGCGGTCCTCGGCCGAGCCGTGGTTCCAGCGGTCGAAGACCGCCGCGGAGCTGAAGACGACGGAGGCGGCGGCCTCCACGTCGAGGAGCATTTCCAGCACATTCGCCCGAAGGAGTGGCAAGGCGAGGAGCGGGCCGCCGAAGGCCGCCCGGCCACGCGCGTGCACCAGCGACTCGAGGAGGGCCCGCCGCATGATGCCCGCCGCTCGCATGGCGTTGGAGAGGCGCGAGAGATTGACCATCTCCATCATCTGCTTGAAGCCCGCATCCACCTGTCCCACGACGTAGGCGACGGCGCCTTGGTAGGTCACCTCGCCCGAGGCCATCGAGCGCGACCCGAACTTGTCCTTGAGGCGATTGATGACCCAGCCGTTCTTGCTGCCGTCGGGCAGGAGTTTGGGCACGAGGAACATCCCGAGCCCTCGCGTGCCCGCGGGCGCGCCCTCGGGCCGCGCCAGGGTGAGGGCGACGTCGGTGTTGGCGTTGGAGCAAAACCACTTGTCGCCCCAGAGCCGCCAAGTCCCGTCGTTGTCCCGTCGAGCGATGGTGGTGGCCGCACCCACGTCGGATCCGCCCGTCTTCTCCGTCATCCACTGCGTGCCCTGGAGGAGCTGATCGAAGTGGGTAGTGGTCAGCCGCGGGATCCATGCGGCCTTCAGCTCGGGGCTGCCGTAGTGCTCGAGCATGCGCGCGGCCGAGTCCGTCATGTTGACCGGACAGAGCAGCCCGAACTCGGACTGAGCGAAGAGATACGAGAGCGCGTACTTCACAGTCTGGGGCACGCGTCCCGGCCAGCCCAGCACGCCGTCCCGGTGGGAGAGCGCGGCAAGCCCGAAGCGGCTGAAGGCGATCCGCTCCATCGCCTTGTAGGAGGGGTGGAACACGACCTCGTCGACGCGACGCCCGCCTTGATCGAAGGCCCGCAAGGTGGGCGGGTTCTTGTCGGCCTGGGCGGCAAGCTCGTCCAGCTCGCCGCCCGCCACCTCGCCCATGGCGATGAGATGTGGACAGGCGCGTTCGAAGGTGGCCGCGTCCATCACGAGCTCGCAGAGGAACTGGAGGTTCTTATCCTCGAGGTAGAAGTTGAGGCCACGCGTGGTCGGCATCGCGTCCTGCGCGGCCACCGGCGGGAGACTGGTCAGACTCACCGCACAGACCCCACGGGAAGCGGCGTCCCGTCCATGCCCTCCCAGGGCAATCCCAGATGGGCGAGCACGGTGGGCGCGATGTTCACATGAGAGACGGGCGTCGCCACGTCCGCGCCGTCAAGATAGCCCGGGCCGCTCACGAACAGGAACGGCCGCTGCTCGTTGGGGCCGACGCCACCGTGCTGGCCGAAGCCCGTGAACTCCCGTCCGTCGAGATCGGCTGCGATGTCGCCGAAGCCCCACACGCCGAACTCGTTGGGTCGGTTCTCGGCGCGCAACGAGACGGCAGCGGCCACGGGACCGCCCGTGGGCAGAGCGACCTGGGCGAGCTCCGCGCCCATGTAGAGCTGGCCGACCCAGTCCTGGTCCTGGAGGAAACGCTGGAGATCGTCTTCGCCTGCCTTGGCGTCGCGCGCGCGATAGATGATGGTCGCCGTTCCATTAGGCGCGGTGACGAGGTCAGTGGAGTCGCGCCCCGTCTTGAGGCCGGCCTCGACGAGCACGGCGTCCACGTCGATAGTGCGCGCGGTCGTTTCCATGCCGTGATCCGAGCAGATGATCAGGAGCGTCTCGTCGTCGAGGGCGCGCACGGTGTCGAGCACCTGCTTGACGCACCGGTCGGCGGCGCGGATGGCCGACAGGTGCGCGGGCGAGCCCAGCGGTGACTTGTGTCCCGTGTAGTCGGGCTCGGAGAGCCAGAGAACGCTCAAAGGCGGCTTGCGCTCGCGGAGCACCTCGTCGCAGAAGCGCGCCGTCATTACCGCGTCCCCTGCTTCCCCCTTCTGGATGTCCAGATGCTCGGCGTCCGGCACCAGCACAAGGCCCGGCCCGAAGGAGCCCGCGGAGTGATAGACGTGGCCGAAGCCGTCGGGATCCTGGAAGTAGGCGGCGCCCGCGGAGACGTTGGACATCACGATGACCCCGCCGTGGCCGGCGAGACGCTCGGCGAGCGTGGGAGCGAGGAGCGTGCGGCCCGTCGCCTTGCGCATCCGATCGCGAAACTCCGGCTTGGCCACGGAGAGGCAGATCAATCCCGCGCCCTCGTCGAGGACCATGGTGTTGCCGAGGAGACCGTGCCGGCCAGGGTGACAGCCCGTGGCGATGGAGGCAGACGTGACGCGCGTCACCGAAGGGAACACGCCCCGGCAGCCCGTGTAGCGTTTGACGGCGTTCCCGGGAAGGCTCGCGAGAGTCGGGGCGGTGTCGGCGCGGATCATATCTGCGCGAAGGCTATCGCAGACCACGATGACGGCGCGACGTGACGGGGCAAGCACGGGGGAAGCGTACCAGACTTTGGGCATGCGGAGACGGCGCAGGACAACCGTACGGTCCTGTCCAGGGCCGCACTGATCGTCGTGTGGACCACGCGTCGCTCCCGTTCACGGCGCGGCCACACCTTGACGGGTCACCCGAGCTTCCCCTACCCTCTCGCCGGGAGGATCCACATGCGATCACTGTTCATCGCGCTCATGGTCGGCGCCGCGCTCACGGGCTGCAACACCGTCGCCGGCATGAAGCAGGACACCAACGCCGCCGTGGACTACACGTACGATAAGAAGGAGGAATACCAGAAGGCGTTCGCCGAGCAGATGCGCGACCTCGACGCGAAGACCGACGAGCTCAAGGCGAAGGCGGCGAAATCGAGTGACTCTGCCAAGGCGGAGTTCAACCGGAGCATGGAAGCGCTCGACCGGGAGAAGGTGGTGCTCAATGAGAAGATGGCCGCGGTGAAGACGTCGACGGCTTCGAGCTGGAACGAGGTCAAGGCGGGGGCGGACTCGGCCATGGACTCCACGAAGAGAGC
>DATGCY010000016.1:0-5460 GCA_035311385.1 Candidatus Methylomirabilota bacterium | reverse complement strand
TCGAAGTAGGTGAGGTAGTTGCCGTAGTAGACGACCGACATGGTGTCGGTGTCCTTGTACCGGACACGAATCCGGGTGAGCGAGGGCATCGAGCGGAGATCGTACCATCCCCGCCACGGATCTGGCGATGGCGGCGGACGTCAGACGTCGACGCGCTCCTCCGAGATGGGCTTACGCGCTTTCATGTTGAAGCGCCCGTCGTAGATGGGGCGGCCCTGGGTCGTCGGGCCCTGGTACTGGCAGAAGAGCATGAGCCCGCCCGTCTCCGTGTAGAGCGGCGGCTCGGAGTGCGGGTCGGGATAGAAGAGCATGGTGCCGGGACCGTAGGTCGCGTCCCCGATCTCGAACTGGCCTTCGAGGATGTACCAGACCTGGGCGAAGTCATGCTGGTGGAACGGGTGGTGCGAGCCGGGCTCGTAGCGCACGAGGCCGGCGTTGGGCTCGGTCGGCCGCTCGGGCCGCGGATGAAAGAGCATCTTGCTCCACTGCCCGGGCCAGCGGAGCGTCTCCCACGGCCGGTCGTCGGCGTGCACGGCCTCCATGCTCTGGTGTCGTTTCTCGACGGCCTCGCTCATCTCATCCTCCTCGGGGTCAGAGGTACTGTCCGTAGCGGATCTTCTCGACCATTTCGCGGATGCGTCGATATCCGTCGATCTGCTGCAGGAGATCGTGAGTGGTGACGAGGCCCGCGTCCCGACCTTCACCCGCCGCGTGCACCTTCTGCTCCAAGGCGCGACCGAGGATCTCCGAGATCTCCGCACCGCTCATCCCACCCATGGGAGGCAGCACCGAACGGTAGTCGATGTCGGCGAAGAGCGTGCGACCCGCCGCCGTCTCCGCGCGCCGGCGGGCCAGCTCCAAGATCTCCTGCTGGCTCGCCCCATCTGGGAGCGGCACCTCCACCAGCCGATCCAGGCGGCGGGGAGCCACCAGCGACGAGTCGACGGAGTCGGGACGGATGGTGGAGCCGACGACGAGGAGGCGCGAGAAGTCCTCGAGCCCGTCGAGCTTCTCACAGAGGGCCGCCCCCAGCCGCGCCGCGGCCTCGCGCGCCTGCGCGGGCGGCAGGAGATGCTCCAGGGAGAGCGCGTTGGCCTCATCGAGGAAAACCACGCCCCGGCCCTGGTCCTTGGCCACGGAGAGGATCTCCGGGAGCAGCTCGCCCGTGTTCGGGCCGAACTTCGAGGTGAGGTTCATGAGTTTCAGATGATAGAAAACGGCCGCCGTCTCCGTGGCCAGGGCGCGGGCGAGCATGGTCTTGCCCGTGCCGGGCGGCCCGTAGAGGAGCACGCCCTTCGGGGGCCGGATCCCCCACTTGCGGTAGAGCTCGGGGTCGGTGAGCGCGGTGCCGAAGCTCCGCACGATGGCCTTGGCCTCGCGCAACCCGCCGATTTGCGCGAAGGTGGTCTCGGGCTTCATCTGCACCACCACGCGCCCCGTGAGGTTCCCATACTTCTCCCCGAGCTTGGTGAAGACGTCGTCGATGCGGCGCTGGATCGCCCACTGCTGGCTGTCCTCGCTCGCGGGCGGGAGCGGCCGGGAGGGTGGAGATTCGTCGGAAGCCATGAACCTAGATGCGCGGGGCCTCGGGCGCGGGAAGGACCTCCGACTTGTCGAAGACGCGGTCCTCCACCAGCACCGGAGCCTTGGCGCGGATGGCGAGGGCGATGGCATCCGACGGCCGTGAGTCGAGCTGGATTTCGCGCCCGTTCGCGTCGAGGAACACGGTGGCGTAGTAGATGTTGTCGCGGAGGTCGGTGACGATCACCTTGGTCACCGTCACCTTGAGCCGCCCGAACAGCGTGAGAAAAAGGTCGTGGGTGAGCGGACGCGGGGGCACGCGGTTCTCGAGGGGGAAGGCGATACCCGTGGCTTCCGCGGCGCCGATGCCCATGGCGAAGCTCCGCTTGTCGCGCTTGCCCTGGAGGACGATGGCGGGGTGCAGCCCGCTCGGATCCGTGAACAAGCCGACCACCCGCGCCTCCTGCGGGCCCGCGGCGGGCGGAGTCTGGGCGGGCAGATGCACGGGCGACGCCGCCAGCATCGCTGCCACGAGCAGCGGCAAAGTGATTCTCGACGCGCGTGAGAGTGTCGCCATCATCGTCCTCCTCGCGAGGATGACCGGCCCGAGGGCGTCAGCAGTATCCGGCCCGGATGAAAGCAAGTCAACTCGCGGGGACGAGCTCGCCGCTCCCGCTCGGGCGCAGACGGAAGGACAGGACGAAGCCCGCGATGATGAACAGCGTGAGCACGCTCCACATGACGCGGTAGCCGAGCCAGTGGGCGATGTAACCGAACACCACGGCGCCCACCGCGTTGCCCACGAGAAACATCGCGCTGAAGATGCCCACCGCCCCGCCCCGCCGCCGCTCGGGCGTCACATCCATGAGGAGGGCGGCGAGGGCGGGATACAGGAAGCCGTGGGCGCCGCCCGCAAGGAGCCCGGTGAGAAAGAGGAAGGGCACCACGGGAAAATTGAAGCGCGGGCCCGGAAAGAAGGCGAGGGCTACGAGGAGGCCCGCCGAGCACGACATGATGAAGAGGCAGGGCACGATCACCTCGCGACGGCCGCGCGTGTCGATCAGGTTACCGCCCACCACGCGCACGCCGACCGCCGCGATGGCATAGGCGGTGTAGAAGAGGCTGATGCTGTGCACGCCCAGGCTGTCGCCGAAGGTGGGAAGGAAGGTGAACATCACTCCGGTGCCGAGCCCGAAGAAGAAGGCCAGCGCCATGTGCATGTGCATGATGTCGGCGATTCCCTCGCGCAGGGATTCCAGGCCCGGACCGGCGCCGAGGTGGGGCGGGCGGATGCCCAGCGTGCGCATCACCAGAAGGGCCGCGGCCGCCGCGAGGAGCATGGCCAGGGTGAAGAGCCAGCTGAAGCCCAGCTGGCGCACCACGAGCTCGCCCAGGAGCGGAGCGAGAGCCGTGCCGAGAAAGCCCGAGACGCCGTAGATGCCGAGGGCCCAGCCGCGGCGCTCCACGGGGACGTGGTCGATCACGTGCATGTAGTTCGCCACGAAGAAGGCGGAGAAGCCGAGCCCTTGCACGGCGCGGAGGATGGCGAGGAGAGGAATGGAGAAGATCACGAGGAAGCCGATGGAGGCGAAGAGGATGAGGGCGACACCGAGGAGCATGAAAAAGCGACGGCCCACCCGGTCGAGCCAGAGGCCGATCAAGGGCTGGCACACGATGCCCGCCGCGCTGTACATCCCCTGCACGAAGCCGATGTCCGCCTCGGTGCCGCCCAGTCGCTGGATGTACAGCGGCAAGAGGATGAGACAGCTCAGGCTCGACATGAACACGAAGTTGGTGAAGGTTGCCCGCGCGAATGGTCCGCCGGCGACGAACTCGAGCCCGCGGATCACGGACGTTGCGGCCCGCCTTCTCCGAGACGTAAGATAGCTGGAATCATGACGGGGGCCGCCATCGTTCGCGTTCACTCTAGCATGCAGACCGAGCGGGCACGCCGCTGGACACCATCGCGCAGGCCTTCGATCGCGCGCTGAGCTTCTTCCCCGACGGCCGGGGCCGGCTCGACGCGCCCGCCGTCCTGCAATCCTGGCCCGGCATCGTGCACGGTGGCTGCCTGCTCGCTCTGGTGGACGCGGCGGCAGAGCGGTTGGGAATTGCCGCGGGCCCGCGGCGGATGGAGGGCAGACTCACCTCGTCGGTGCCCATCGAGACCGCGCTCGATCTCGTCACGGAGCGCACCGCGGAGGCGACCAGCCTCAGCATTCGTCAGGGCGGGCACACTCTCACGAGCGGTGGCGTCATCGCCCTCGCGGAGGCGCAGCCCGTCTCGTCGGCGGCCATCGACGGCGTCGGACGGGCTCTGCCCATGTCGGACCACTGCCTCGCCTGTGGCGCGCTCAACCCCCTGGGACTCCAGGTCGCGCTCAACTTCGACGAGGCGGGCGTGTGGACGCGCCTCACGCCGCGCGAGCCGTGGCGCACGGACGAGAGGCTACATCCCGCGCTGGCGCCCGTGCTCCTCGACGAGGTCTCCTGGTGGCTGGGCGCCCTCGTCATGAAGGAAGGGGGGCTGACCAATCGGCTCACCGTGAGCTTGCACGCGCCCGACCTTCCGCTCGGAGAGGCCTTGATCGCGGGCGGTCGTTTCGCCGAGGTCACGGCCATCGACAAACGGCGCACCTTCTGGCGAACGGAGAGCACGCTCCGCTCCGCCTCCGGGCGCCTCCTCGCCACGGGCTCCATCGTGTTCCGTGGCGGCCCCGAGTACTCCGAGCGGCAGATTCCCTACTTCAGATCGCGGGCCACTCCCGAAACCTTTCGCGAGATGTTTCCCGCCTACACCTGAGGATCAGGCGATCGTGTCATAGACGCCGGGGGGGATGATGCGATAGACGCGGAGGGGCTGGGAAACGTTCTTGAAACTCTTCTCTCCCAGGTTCTCCAGAACGAAGAACCCCACGATGCGTTCGGCGGTGGCGGGGCCGACCACGATTTCGCCCCCCTGGGCGGAGCCCGCGAAGCGCGCGGCGAGATTGGTGGTGGGGCCGGTGGCCGTGAAGGTCCAGCGCTGCGAGCCGGCGCCGCCGATCTTGGTCGCCCCTACCCACGCCTCGCCCGTGTTGATGCCCATGTGGAGCGCCACGGAGGGGAACACGTCGCGGTGCTCCTCGTTCAGCTCCACCGTGCGCTGGCGAATGGCCAGGGCAGCGCGGGCGGCATTCAGCGCGTGGTCCGTGGGCCCGCGACCAGGCTCGCGGCTCTTCGACTGAAAGATCACCATGAGCCCGTCGCCCGCCGTCTCGTTCACATCGCCCTGGTGCCGGCGAATGATCTCGAGGAAGGCAGAGAAATAGGTCTGCACGAGCTGATTCAGCTTCTTCGCTTCCACCTGCTCTGAGAGCCGCGTGTAGCCCGCGATGTCCAGGAAAAGCACGGAGACCTCTTCCTGGCGCTTCTCGAGCTGGGTCGCCGCCGGATCGCGCTCGAGCAGCTCCTTCACGGCGTCGGGCACGAACTTGGAAAGCTCGCCCTTGAGCTGCTCGAGGACTTCCAGGCGCTGGCGCGAGGCCTGGAGCTCCTCCAGGGTGGTGGCGAGCTCGCGATTGCGCGACTCCAGATGCTCCTGGGCGTTGGCCAGGCGCTCCGTCATGTCGTTGAAGGCCGAGCCGAGGCGCGCCAGCTCGTCGCCGGAGCTCGTGCGGGCGCGCGCCTGGAAGTCCCCTTCGCCGATGCGGTGGGCGACCCGGGCGAGATCCTGGATAGGACGGACGACCACCCGCCGCATGGCGAAGCCGAGAACGGCGGCGGCGGCCACGATGGTGAGCACCGCCACGAAGAGCTGGCGGTTGCGCTGCGCCCGCACCGCGTTCATCACCGGCTCCATCGACGTGGCCACCCGCACTACCGCGCGCACCTTGTGATCGGTGCCGTGGCACCCCTGGCAGCGCTCCTGGTTGGCGATGGGCTGCGCGAGCACGAAGA
>DATGCY010000015.1:0-2303 GCA_035311385.1 Candidatus Methylomirabilota bacterium | reverse complement strand
GTCTCCCTGAAGCCGAGGGCGAGATTGCTCTTCTGAGAGAAGGGATGCACGGTCACCGCCTCTCCGTAGAGCCCGAGCATGCCCTGGGCCGCCGCTCGGCTCTCCACGAAGCGAAGCATCTGCTCGAGGAGGCGATGACCGCGGAACCGGGGATCGACCATGCCTTCTCCGAGGTAGCCGACGGGAGCGCCCGCCTGCGCCACCTCGCGCGTGAGGCAGCTCACGATCTCGCCTCCGGCCGTCGCGCCCACGCACACCTCGAGAAGACCGCCCGCGAGCATTTCCCGCATGCGGTCGGGGACGTAGAGATACTCGTCAGGTACGCTGTAGCCGTACACGGCATAGGTGCAGCGCGCCACCGCGACCGCGTCCTCGGCCGTCATGGCGCGCACGGCCACAGGCTCCGTCGACAGCTCGGTCGTCCGCAGAGGGGGAGCGACCGTGCCTGCGGCCAGATAGCTTCCGATGTGATCGTAGGGAAGGTGCTTCACGATCTCGACGCGGTTGCCCTGCATGCCCAGGCTGAGGAAGCGGATGGCGTCGGTGCCGACGGTGAGGGAGGACGCGGCGGGGGCAGGCCCCGCCTCGAGACGGGTCCAGTCGAAGGGAACGCCCTGGTCCTCGACCGCGATCACCAACTGGCCCGGCCGGCGCAGGAGGACCACGTCGAAGCGGCCCGGCTGCCCCGGCTCGAAGCCGTGCTCGATGACGTTGAGGCACACTTCTTGGACCGCGCGCTCGAGGGCCACCAGGTCATCGGCGACCAGGCCGAGGGGCTGGGCCACCTCGCGGAGAAAGGCGAGGGACGCGGCGAGGTAGTCGCGCTCCGCGGCGAGGACGAGGCGCGCGATCTGATGCTCCGCTGCGCCCGTCGCGAGCTCATCAGCCATCGGGGCATCCTACGTAGCGGCGAGCGCCCGGTCAAGGCACAGCGGGTTTGACTTGGTCTCGGGGCTCTGCCAGTCTCGCCTCCCGATGCGTCACCTCACGCCGAAGGCGGCCGCGGCCGTCCTCGCGCTCCTCGTCATGCTTCTCGCGCTGCCCGGATGCTCGGGCTCCGCGGGCATCTGCGCGAGCGCGGGCGGCACCTACGCCGATGGTACCTGCACGCGATCGAGCGCGTCCGACGTCGCGGTCCGGCAGTGGTGCGAGTCTCACGGCGCCGAGCGCACCCCTCCCCCGACGACGGGCCCTGTCCGTCTCGCGCTCCGGACGTTTGGGGGCCAGCTCGCGTTCTAGCGGAACGTGCCTCCGGGCGACTTGGGCTGATAGCCGAGGGCGTTCGCCGACGCTGGCTGGATGCCGTCGCGATCTTCGTGCGCGCGCCCCATCGCTTCCTTGAGCCGCATCAGATCCTCCTCGATACGCGCCCCGGGGTCCTCACCGAAGAGCGCGGAGAGCATGTGGGCGAGCTCGCCACCCGGCGGGTTGTACTGCAGCGACACCCGCACGAGCGTACTAGCGTCGGGTCTCGCCTCGAAGCGGACGGATCCCGCGGACTCCACCCGCGCGCCCTCCGTCCGCCAGGCGATCAGCTCGTTCGGCTTGTCGTTGATGATCACCGCGTCCCACTCGAGGTTGGTGCCCATCGGGCCCTTGACCACCCAGTGCGAGCGCGTGTCCGACAGGGTCGTCACCGACTCGACGTTGGGCATGATGGTGGGAAGGTTGCGGACGTCTCGCCAAAAACGGTAGAGCTTCTCTGCCGGCTCCTCGATAGAGACCTCCCGCTCGATCTTCACCCCGAGGTTGCCGCGCGTCTCTCCCGCACGGTCGATGCCGAGGGCGCGATAGAGGAGGGAGTTTCCCGAGAGGCCGCGGTACGCGAGGCCCGCCCCGATGAGAGCGAGTCCCCACCCGGCTCGCGAGCGGCGAAGGAGACCGAAGGCGAGCATCCCGGCTCCGAGGGTGATCGAGGCGATGCGCTCGCCATCGCCCACGTTTATCGTCCGCGCCGTGTCGGTCTGCGTCGATTGCCCGAATTGCATGACGAGCTCCTTGGAGCGACCCGAGGTCGCCATTGAGGTTGGGTGAATCGAGTGACGCCGGGGTCAGCCGCAAGGACCATGCCGCGAATCCGGAGCCAGCAAACGGCGAGAAGGCGGGCGAATCGCGAACCTGGTGGGAACGGATGAGAGCAATCGGGAAGGATGTACCGAGTCGCTCCGTACCGGCAAGCATGGATCAGATCTTCGAAGCCAGCTCCTCGAGCAAGGGTACCTGACCTCGGAGGACCTTCCGCCTCGCCTCGTCGAGGGAGAACCAGGCCGCCCGATCGACCTCGGGGAAATCCTGGAAGCGCC
>DATGCY010000014.1:0-17716 GCA_035311385.1 Candidatus Methylomirabilota bacterium | reverse complement strand
CCGAAGCCGTCGGCGAGGGTAAAGGCGAGTTCCTGCACCGCCGTCGAGCCCGCCTCGCGGATGTGGTAGCCCGAAATGGACACGGGGTTGAACTTGGGCACGTGCTGCGAGCAGAACTCGATGGTGTCCACCACGACGCGCACCGCCGACTCCGGCGGCGAGATCCACTCCTTCTGAGCGATGAACTCCTTGAGCATATCGTTCTGCATGGTGCCGCCCACCCGGTCCCACGACACGCGCTGCTGGTCGGCGAGGGCAAGGTACATGGCCAGGGCCACCGACGCCGTGCAGTTGATGGTCATGGAGGTGGTGACCTGATCGAGCGGGATGTCGCGGAAGAGCGTCTCGAAGTCCGCCAGGGTGGAGACGGACACGCCTTCCTTGCCCACCTCCCCGCGGGCCCGCGGGTGATCGGCGTCGTAGCCCATGAGGGCGGGCATGTCGAAGGCCGTGCTGAGCCCGGTCTGCCCCTGAGCGAGGAGATACTTGAAGCGCTCGTTGGTGTCCTCGGGCCGGCCGAATCCCGCGAACATGCGCATGGTCCACAGCTTGCCGCGATACATGGACGGATACGGCCCGCGGGTGTAGGGGAACTCCCCCGGATAGCCGAGCTTGTCCTCATAACGCCAGTCCGCCAGATCGTCGGGCGTGTAGAGAGGGCCGATGGGAATGCCCGAGAGCGACTCGTAGGGCACGTCGCGCTCGGGCGAGCGGTCGACAAACGGCCGATACGTCTCCTGCTCCCAGCGTCCCTTGCCGTCGGCCATGTCTCCCCCTCTTGAGCTGCGCTTTCCCTATTCAGCCTCTCGCCCTGCCTCCGCGCCTCCGGCGCGGCCGGCACGTCTCGGCTCGAACTACGTCAGCAGATGACGGGCGATGACGAGCTTCTGGATCTGCGACGTGCCCTCGTAGATCTGCGTGATCTTGGCGTCGCGGAAGTGTCGCTCGACCTGGTACTCCTTGATGAAGCCGTAGCCCCCGTGGATCTGCACCGCGTCCGTGGTGATCCGCATGGCGGTTTCCGCGGCAAACAGCTTGGCCATGGCCGCCTGGGGCCCATGGGGCCGTCCCTGGTCCTTGAGGGCGGCGGCCCGCAGCGTGAGCAAGCGCGCGGCCTCGATGCCCGTGGCCATGTCGGCGAGCATCCACTGGACCATCTGATGCTTGCCGATGGGCACACCGAAGCTCTTCCGCTCGCGAGCGTAGGACAGCGCCGCCTCGTAAGCGGCCACCGCGATGCCGACCGCCTGAGCGGCGATACCGATGCGGCCTCCATCCAGCGCGCTCATGGCGATCTTGAACCCTTCCCCTTCTTCGCCCAGGCGCTGCGAGACGGGCACCCGGCAGCCCTCGAAGAGGAGCTCCGCCGTGTCGGAGGCGCGGATACCGAGCTTGTCCTCCGTCTTCACCACGGTGAAGCCCGGGGTGCCCTTCTCGACGAGGAAGGCGCTGATCCCGTGGTGCGTCTTGGTGCGGTCGGTCTGGGCGAACACCAGCGCGGCCGCAGCCTCTCGTCCATTGGTCACGAAGATCTTGCGGCCGTCGAGGACGTATGCGTCACCCTCCCGGCGACCGACCGTGTGCTGGTTGCTGGCGTCGGAGCCGGCCTCGGGCTCGGTGAGCGAGTAGCAACCGAGCTGCCGCCCGCTCGCGAAGGGCACGAGGAAGCGCTGCTTCTGCTCGTCCGTGGCAAACTTCGCCACGGGATCGCAGTAGAGCGAGTTGTTCACCGACATGATGGCCCCGTGCGAAGCGCAGGCGCGGGCGACTTCCTCGAGAGCGAGCACGTATCCCACGACGTCGCTCCCGGCTCCTCCCAAGGCCTCCGGAATGGCCACCCCCATCAAGCCGAGCTCCCCCATGCGGCGCACGGTCTCTCGTGGAAAGCGCGCGTCGCGATCGATTGCCTCAGCGATGGGGCGCACCTCCTTCTCCGCGAAGTCGCGCGCCACCTGCTGGATCATCCGCTGCTCGTCCGTGAGCTCGATCTGCATCGTCCTGTGCCCCGACTCGATGGACCGTTCCGGTCTGACCCCGGCCTACTTCTCCAAAAGCTTCTTGAACTCCTTCTCCAGGAGGGGCGCCACCTCGAACAGATCGCCCACGATGCCGTAGTCGGCGATCTTGAAGATGGGCGCCTCGGGATCCTTGTTGATGGCGCAGATCACCTTCGACGTCCGCATCCCCGCCAGGTGCTGGATGGCCCCTGAGATGCCGAAGCCCAGGTAGAGCTTGGGCGAGATGGTGCGTCCCGTCTGGCCGATCTGGAAACGATGCGGCCGCCACCCCGCGTCCACCGCGGCGCGCGAGGCGCCCACCGCGGCTCCGATGACCTTGGCGAGTGACTCCAGGATCACGAAGTTCTCCGGCCCCTTGAGGCCGCGCCCACCCGAGACCACGATCTCCGCCTCGGCCAGCTCGGGCAGGCCGGTGGCCGACTCTTCGCGCCGCTCCACCAGGCTCATGGCAGCGCCGGGGAGAGTGGCAACGGCCTTGTCCACGGTGGGCGTGGCGCCTGCCTGCGGATCCGCGGGGCGAAACACGTTGGGCCGCAGCGTGGCCAGCCACGGCGATTTCGCCCACGTCACCTTCGAGAGCAGCTTGCCCGCGTACACAGGACGCGTCGCCACCAGCTTGCCGTCCTCCACGGCCAGGGCCACGGAGTCGGCGGAGATGCCCGCCCCCAACCGCGCGGCGAGACGCGCCATGACCTCACGCTGCCGCGTGGTCACCGCGCCGAACACCGCCTGCGGCGACTCCTTCTGCACCAGCTCGGCGAGCACGGGCGTCCACACCTCGCCACGATACGGCGCGAAGGCCGCGTCCTCCGCGAGCACGATGCGCTTGGCACCCCACTCCGCGAGCTGCGTGAGGCCGGCCTCGCTCGCCTTGTCGGTCAGCCACACCGCGTCGGCCTGTCCGCCCGTCTGTGCGGCCAAGCGCCCCGCCTCGCCCAACACCTCAGCCATCACCTTCTTGGGATTGCCCTGCCTGTCGTCCTCGACCAAGCACCAGAACGCGCCAGCCATGGTGGTCATCTCTCCCGTTTAGAGGTTCTCGATCGCCGGGGCGCCGTCGGGCGGCCCGGCCGGTGTCTGTCGCGCGCTAGATGGCCTTGGCATCCTCCCGCAGCGAGCGCACCAGCTCCCTGGCAGCCTCCGCGGCCTCTCCGGGAATGATGCGCCCGGGCGGACGCGGGGGAAGCGCTTCGAGCTTCATGATAGACAGCGCGGGACCTTCGGCGCCCTGTCCCAGATCGGCCGCCTTCACGTCCTTGATCTCCTTCTTCTTGGCCCCCATGATTCCCTTGAGCGTCGGATAGCGTGGCTCGTTGAGCCCCTTCTGAGCGGAGACCACCGCGGGCAGCGGCAGATCGAAGACCTCGAGCCCGCCCTCCACCTGTCGGCCGACGCGAATGGCCTTGCCCGCCTCGTCCACCGACTCCTCCATGATCCAGGAGGCGCAGGGCCAGCCGAGCAACTCGGCCACCGCCGCGCCCACCGCGCCCATGTCGTCGTCGATGGCCTGGCGGCCGAAGAGCGCGAGGGCGGGCTGCTCCTGCTTGATCACGGCGGCCAGCGCGCGCGCCGTCATGATGGTGTCCGCTGAATCCCAGGCCGGATCGAGCAGATGCACGGCGCGGTCCGCGCCCATGGCCAGGCACGAGCGGAGCGCCTCCTTCACGCGAGCCGGGCCCAGTGACACCGCCACCACCTCGCCCTGGCCGCGCTTCTCCTTGATCCGGAGGGCCTCCTCCACGGCGAACTCGTCGTAGGGGGAGACGATCCAGGTGATCCCCGCCGTGTCGATGGCCTTGGGATCCGAAGAGATCTTGACCTGGGTCGCGGTGTCGGGCACTTGCTTCACCAACACGAGAATCTTCATGCCGTGGCGCTCCTGTCGTAGTGGAGTTGGCGCGTGATGCGGAAACGGTCCCCCGGGATGAAGACCCGGTCGTACACGATGGGCCGCCCGTCGCCGTCGATGGAGACGCGGTCGGAGCGGAAGCAGGGCGCGCCGGTCGCACAGCCAAGCTCACGCGCGGCGCGGGCGGGCAGCGTCTCCGCCGACACCGTTTCGCGCGCGCCCGTGATCTCGATGCCGAGCTTGAAGGCAAGGACCTGGCGCAGCGGCGTGACGGCGAGATCGACCTTCGCCACCTCCTCGCCGAGGGCGGCGGGAAGATGCGAGATCTGAAAGCTCGTGGGACGCCCGTCGACGAGACGCAGGCGCTCCAGGGCGAAGACACGAGCCCCCGGCTCGAGGGCGAGCTCGCGTACGGCCAGCCGGTCGGCCGGGCCGACGTGCGTGCGCAGGAATCGCGTGGAAACGTCCTCGCCCACCGCGCTCAGGTCGCCGGCGAAGGCGCGGAAGTTGAGGATGTCGTAGTCGACGGGGGGCAGCGCCACGAAGGTGCCGAGACCGTGCCGGCGCGTGATGAGCCCTTCGCGTTCCAGCACCTCGAGCGCCTGACGCAGGGTCATCAGGGTCACCTCGAACTCCCCGGCGAGGCGGCGCTGATTGTCGAGGCGAGCGCCCGGCTCGATACCACCCGAGCGGATGCGATCGCGCAGGGCCTGCGCGATCTGGTGATACCGGGGCACCCGAGCCTTCACGATTCGAGCCTTCCCTTCAGTGTTCTAGAACTCTGGTGGCCGCTCAACGCCGTCGTCGAGCTCAGAGACGGGATTCCAGCAAGAACGGTCGGCAGTTACGGCAGCCGTAAGGATTGTACCCGGGCGCCGGCACCCGGGTCAATGGGCTCTACGGAGCGATCGGCTACTCCGAGGCGAGGCGCCGTGAGAGCTCGATGAGGTCGTCCAGTCGCTTCAAGGCGGCGCCCGAGTCGATGGATCGGGCGGCCATGGCAACACCGTCCTTCAAATCCTGGGCGGCTCCCCCCACTACGAGGGCTGCGGCGGCGTTCATCAGCACGATGTCGCGGCGCGGGCTACCCTCACCACCGAGGATCTCGCGGATGATCCGCGCGTTTTCCGCGCGATCGCCGCCCCGGAGGTCCTCAATGCTCGCGCGTGGGAGCCCGAAGTCCTCAGGGCGGACCGTCGAGGTCCGGACCACGCCTTCGTGTACCTCAGAGACGCGGCTTGGCCCCGTGTTGGAGATCTCGTCGAGACCGTCCGCCCCGTGCACCACGAAGGCGCGGAGCGTGCCCAGTTCGGCGAGCACGCGCGCCAGGGGCTCCGTGAGGGCTTCCGCGTACACGCCGATGACCTGTGCATTGGCGCGCGCGGGATTGGTGAGCGGGCCGAGCATGTTGAAGACGGTGCGGATGCCCATCTCGCGGCGCGCCGTCATGACGTGCTTCATGGCGGTGTGCAGGAGCGGCGCGTAGAGGAAGCCGATGCCCACCTCCTCGACACAGCGGGCAATCTTGACGGGGCTCAGCTCGATGACGATGCCGAGAGCCTCGACCACGTCGGCCGAGCCGCACAATGAGGACAGCGAGCGGTTCCCGTGCTTGGCGACCTTGAGCCCCGCTCCCGCGACCACGAAGGCGGTGGCGGTGGACACGTTGAACGTGCCCGAAGCATCGCCGCCCGTGCCCGCGGTATCGATCAGCACCTCGCGATCGGTGCCCGTGGCGCTCACCACCTCGTCGGCCCGCGTCTTGACCCGGACCACCTTTTGGCGCATCACCTGCCCGAACCCGATCAACTCCTCGATGGTCTCGCCCTTCATGCGAAGGGCGGTGAGGAAGGCGGCGATCTGCACGTCGGTGGCGGCGCCGGACATGATCGCTTCCATGGCGCCGGCCGCCTCGATGCGCGAGAGATCCCGACGCTCGGTGAGCGCACGCACCGCCTCCGTGATGACGGGGCTGGTCACGGCCGCGTCCGCTCCCCCGCCTCACGCGGACGAATGGCCGAAGCCGCCTCCAGCACGTCGCCGATGTTGATGGGCTTGGCAAGCACGGAGTGCACCCCGCTCGCTTCCAGCTCCTCCTGGGAGACCTCGACCGCGAAGCCGCTCACGAGGATCACGGGCAGGCCCGGGGCCACCGTGCGCACGGAGCGCGCGAGCTCCCACCCCGTCATGCCCGGCATGGAGAGATCGGTGAACACGAGATCGAGCAGATCGCTCTGCACGTGAGCGAGCCCCTCGGAGGCGTTGCGCGCGACGGTCACCGTGTGTCCGGCGGAGCGGAGGACGTCGGCGAGCATGTCTCCCACATTCTCCTCGTCGTCGACGACGAGACAGCGGAGCGGCACCGCTTCCGGCACCTCCTCGGCCTCGGGGACGGGCGCCTCGGGCACCGCGCTCACCGGGAAGAGCATGATGAAGGTCGTGCCCTGCCCTTCCTGGCTCTGCACGGCGATGGTGGCTCCGTGGCGCGAGAGGATGCCGTAGGTCATGGACAGGCCGAGCCCCGTCCCCTTCGGTCCCTTGGTGGTGAAGAAGGGATCGAAGATTTTGGTGCGGACAGCGTCGGGAATCCCCACGCCCGTATCGGTGACACGGAGCTCGATCGATTCGCCGCGCGTCGCCGTGGCGAGGGTGAGCGTGCCTCCGTGGGGCATGGCATCCACCGCGTTGAGGATCAGGTTCGTCATCACCTCGCGGAGCTCCGCGGGATCTCCCATGGTCTTGGGCAGGTCGGAGGCGAGCTCGGTCACCGCCTGGATGTTCACGCCGCGTCGGGGTGGCTCGATGCGCCAGGAGGATTCGGTCAGCTCGAGGGCTTCCCGCACCACGCGGTTGAGATCGAGAGCGACGGAGGGCTGATCGCGGCGGATGCGCGTGAACTCCTGGAGGCGCCGCACCGTCTTGGCCCCATCCTCCGCGGAGCGCTCGATGATCTGCAGCCACTGGCGCGACTTTGGATCCGTGACCCGATGGAGGAGGAGCTGGGCGCGCCCCAGGATGGCGGCGAGGAGGTTGTTGAAATCGTGCGCCACGCCGGAGGCCATCTCGCCGAGGGCCCGCAGTTTCTCGCTGCGCACGAGCTGGTCCTGGGCCTGAGCGAGGTCCTCGTAGGCGCGCGTGCGGTCCTGGAAGAGCCGCGCGCTGCGGAGGGCGAGGGCGGCCAGACCGGCGATGTTGGTGAGCACGCGCTCGTCCGCCACGGAGAAGGGATGGTCCGCGCTCCGGAGCACGAGGACGCCGACCACCTGCGAGCCCGCGAGCATGGGCACGCCGATCCAGTGCGGCAGCGGCTCCGTCCTCCCCACGGGCTCCATGCCAAGTCGCCGGCACTCGCCGACGTAGTCGTCGGTGCGGATGGGCCGACCCGTCGAGGCAACCTTCGCCGCGAGGCCCACGTGGCCCGGGATGGTCCGCCGCACCGGGTTGGTGTCGCGCTCGCCGTCCATCATGCGAAGGAGGGGTACCAACTCGCCCGCTCCTTCGTCGATGACGGCCAGCATCATGTTGCGCACGTCGAGGAGGCGGGCGACCTGGCGGTGGATGGCCTCGACCACGTCCTGCTGACGGAGCTGGCCCGTCACCGTGCGCGAGAGGTCGTGAAGCACGGAGAGCTCGGAGAGGAGCGCCTCCGATTCCTCGAGGCGGAGGCGGGTTTGTCGGGTGAGGTCCGCATTGTCGATGAAGAGGCCGACCTGGGCCGCGATGCCCTCGATGAGCCGGACCTCCTGGGCGGTGAACTGGCGACCGGGCTGCCACCACACGAGGAAGAGACCACCCACGCCCAGTCCGCTCGCGAGAGCGGGCGCCATGAGCAGCGAGTAGGTCTCCATGCCGTCGGAGATGCTGGGATCGAAGCGCGGGTCGTTCTTCACGTCACTCGACCAGCCGGCGCGGCCATCGCGCCACATGTGCTGCAACTCCGGCATCCGGTCGAGGACGAAGGGGCGCTCCATGAAGGCCTGGAGCCGATCCTTTGGCACGTGCCAGCCCGCCGCGGGAACGAGCACCGTCTTGTCGGCGGAGGTCGTGTAGATCCCGACCATGTCGGCGCGGAAGGCGAGGCCCACCTCGCGGGCGACCCGCCGCAGCGCCTCGCCTCCCGCGTCGGGCTGGGAGAGCGCCTGGCTCACCGCAAGGAGGGTGGTCGCCTCCCGCAGCCGCTCCTGCACGAGGCCGTACAGGCGCTGGTTCTCGAGGGCCAGGGCGACGTGGTTGCCGATGGCCATGCCGAGGTCCTGCTGCCAGGGCTCGAAGGGGGTGACGCGGTCCGTATAGTCGAGCGTCATGACCCCAATGACCTCGTCCTGCCGAATGAGGGGCACCACCATGTAGGACTTGATGTGGAACGCCTCAATCCAAGCGAGGGGTATCAGGTCCGTCTCGGAGACGTCGGTCACGATCACGGGACGGCGCGTCTCGATGGCCTGGGCGTGGATAGGCACGGAGCGCGGCACGTCGTCCACCATGGCCTGGTAGGCCGCCCACGCTTGCGGCTCGCGGTGACCGTCGGCGAACTGGGACATGAGTGGGATGACCCGATCGCTCTCCCATCGTTCCAGGCTGCAGCGATCGACGTGGCAAACCTGGGCGATCCGCTGCGCGACCTCTTTCAGCATGCGCCGCGGCTCGAGGGTGGAGTTCAGCACCTCGGCCACGTCGAGGAGCGCCCGCGTCTGCTCCAGGCGCTGCGCGGTCTGGGCATAGATACCGGCATTGCGGATGGCCACCGCGGCCTGGGCCACGAAGCTCTCCAGGAGTTCCTTCTCGTCGGCGCCGAAGTCGAAGGGAGCCCGTCCGCACATGGAGAGCACGCCGAGGAGCTGATCCTGGAGGATGATGGGCACCCCGAGGAAGCTTCGGAGCCCGTGGTCCAGCCACCACGACTCCGAGAGGACCCGCGGGTCGGACAGCATGTCGGGCACGGAGAGCGGCTGCCGCTCACGAGCGATCCAACCCATGGTCCCTTGCCCGAAGGTGATGCTGCGCAGTGGGTAGGCCGCCCCCATGGCCTCGTCGGAGAAGGCGCGCACGCGAAGCGTCTCGGAATCGGGTTCAGCCACCCACAGCGACACCACGGGCACCCCCATGAGGGCGGCCGCCGCGCGCGCGATGCCGGCCAACACTTCGTCCGTGTCGAGGGACGATGACACGAGCTGGTTGAGGCGGGCCAGGGAGCGCAGGCGGCCGGCGCGCACCTCGGCGGCCTCGAAGAGCCGAGCATTGTCGAGGGCGACCACGAGCTGGCTCGCCACCGTGGAGAGGTACTCGATTTCCGCCTGGGTGAAGCGATGGCCCGTCTCCCGGAAGACCGACAGCGTGCCGAAGGGCTCCTCGCGCATCAACGGCAGCGAGAGGGCAGCGCGCTGCCCATGTCGCACGATCCGGTCGCGGCTGTCCGGGCGCAGCCGGATCTGCGGATCGTCGATGATGTCTGCCGACCACACCGGCCGACGCTCCCGGAAGGCAAGACCGGAAACGCTCTCTCCCGGCTCGACGAGCGGCGGCCCTGCGAAATCCTCGGGCGTCCCCGAGTGCCGCGCAAAGCGCAGCATGCCGAGATCGGCGTCGTAGAAGTGCACTGCGGCCACAGCCACGCCGAGCGCCTCCCGCGTCTGCATGGTCACGATGCGGAGGATCTGCTCGGCGTCGAAGGTGGAGACGAGAGTGCGTCCCATCTCGGCCAGCGCGCGCATGCGGTCCGCCTGCTGGGTCGCCTCGCGGTACAGGCGGGCGTGCTCGATGGCCACGGCGGCCTGACCCGCGAAGGCCTCCGCCACCTCCTGATCGCGCCGGTCGAAGGCGCGGCGCGCCCGGAAGGTGAGGGCGCCGATGATGCGCTCGCCCAGCCGGAGAGGGAGGCCCATGTAGTGCGTGTAGCCCAGCCGCTTGTCGGCGGCGAGATGCTCGGGGGCCATGCCGGCCAGGTCCTCGAGATGGCCGATGATGGGTCGTCCCTCCGACACCACCTTGCCGGCCAGGCTCTCGCCCACCTTGATGCGGGCCTTGAGCATGGTCTCGGGCGCGGAGCCGGCCAAGCCCGCCACCACCAATTCGTCGCCCTCGAGGAGACGGAATCCGGCATTGTCGAGGTCGAGGAGCCGCATCGCTTCCTCCGCCACGCCCATGAGCAAGGTGTTGGCAGAGACGATCAAGCCGATCTTCTTGTTGATCTCGAGCAGCGCAGTGAGGGAGGCGCGTCCACTCCGCTCGTCGGCGAAGAGGCGGGCATTGTCGATGGCCACCGCGGCCTGGCCGCCGAGGGCCGTCATCACCTCGATCTCCTCGCGGCTCACGGGATGCGGCTGCCACCAGTAGACGCTGAGGCCGCCGTAGAGCTCGCCCTTGATGAAGATGGGAATGGACAGCACCCCGCGATAGCCCTCGCGCTCCACGAGCGCGCGCGTGCCCTCGGACAGGGCCATCGCGGGATCGCAGAGGATGTCTGCTGTCCACACCGGCCGCCGCTCCCGCACGGCCTGTCCCGCCGTTCCCTCTCCGATGCGCACGCTGAGGCCACGGAGGAACTCGCTGGAGACCCCGGAGGCGCGCAGGTAGGTCACCACGCCGGCGTCCAGATCGGCGCGGAAGATGCCCGCCGCCTGGGCACCCGTGAGCGTCTGGCAGCGCTCCACGATCACGTCCAGAATCTGGTCGAGCTCGAGAGAGGAGGTGAGCGCGCCGGCCACCTCGAAGAGGGCACGATAGCGGGCGGCGTTGTGCTGGGCCTCGTCGAAGAGCTGCGCGTTGTCGATGGCGATGGCGGCGTGGCTCGCGAAGGAGAGGAGCAGGTCCATGTCCGCGGCGGCGAAGGTGTGGTGCGTCCGCGTGAGGACGTTGAGCACGCCGACCAGGCGCTCGCGAAGGAGGAGGGGAATGGTGACCGCGGACACGAAGCCCTCGGACTGCAGCCATTCGAGACCGACCACACCGGCCTCCCGCTCGATGTGCTCGACCACCACTGGCTGCCGGGTGGCGGCGGCTCGACCGGTGAGGCCCTCACCCATGGAGAGGCTGGTGATAGGCTCTGCGTGCGACGTGCCCAGAATCCCCGCCTCCGCGCAGAAACGGAGCTGATTTCCCTCTGCGATGGCGAGCCGGGCCCCCGCGTTGGGGACGAGGCTCCGCGCCGCCCCCACCACCGTGGTCAGCACGTCCTCCAGCGAGCGGGTGGCGGTCAGCGAGTGCCCGATACGGGCCAGCGTCTCCAAGCGCCGGCTCTGCTCCTGCATCTCCGCGAGGAGGAGCGAGCGCTCGACCACCTGGCCGATCTGATGCGCCACCGACTCCAGCACCTTGACCTCGTCGGGGAGGAAGTCGCGCCGCTCTTGCGAGATGAGCGACATCACGCCCCACGTCTGGCCCTTCACAGGAATCGGCAGGGCGAGCTGAGTGCGATGCGCGCGCACGGCCTGCAGGCGCGTGAGGGCAGGATCGGTAATGGACGAGGGATCGATGTGGGTCACCATGAGGCGCCCGGTGCGCGCAGCCTCGCCGACGTAGGAGCCCGCCACCGGCCGCACCCGGATCTGCGCGGCGAACTCCGGGGGGAGGCCGCGCTGGGCGATCAGGGTCACGGTGCCGCTGGCATGGTCGAGCTGATGCACGCCGCCCACGTCCATCTGGGCGAGAGCGCGCACCACGTCGAGCATCTCTCCGGCCGTGCCGACCACGTCGGCGGAGCGGCCCATGCTGAGGGCGACCGCGTTGAGCGCCACCAGCTCGCGGTTACGCTGGGTCAGCTCGGCGTCCTCGTCGGATCGGCGGGGTGTGGGCTCCGCGGGCTCGGCGCCGCGGGTGAGTATGATCGCCGCCGCCGCGCTCGCTGCCGCGCAGACGGCGAAAACGACGGTCCACGCGATGAGTATCCGCCGTCGTCCTGCGCTGCCATCGGGGACCACGACCCAGAGCCGGCCGGGGCCCGCCACCGTCACCTGGCTCACCGGCCGCACGACGTAGTCGTGCCCGCCCTGGAGCCGAAGCAGGCCCCCCGCGCCCGCCGTCTGCCACACGGATGCCGGCGCGTCGACGCTGGCCACGAGTGGCCGCCCTTGATCGAGGAAGGCAAGACCAACGCGGTCACCGGTGCCAGATGCCGCGGGAGCAACGCTCGCGAGGCGGCGCGCGACGACGACGAAGCCGGTGCGCCCACCCTCGCTCGTCTGCCCCTGGGCCGGCGAGCCTACGGCGACCGCAGCGGCCACGTAGGGCTCTCCGTTGAGCATGGTCAGCCGGGCGGAGGAGACGCTGATCGCAGCAGGATCGGAGACGATGCCGGGAGGAGCGGCGGGGACCTGGAGGATGGCTGTCCCGCCCGCGTCGAGGACGGCCACGAGATCGGCCACGCGCTCGAGGGTGAGCCCGGCCAGCCGCGGCGACGCTCCCTGGGCGACGGTTGCCCAGTCGCCCCTGGCGACGCCTTCGACGAGAGCCGGATCGCGCGCAAGGAGCCGCGCCTCTCGCCGGAGCACCTCCTGCGTCTCCAAAAGGAGGGCAGCCAGGGAATCTTGCGCGCGCGTCGCGGAGGCTTCCCGTGCGAAGCCGAGCTGCCGAAGAGCGACCGCGGCTCCGCCAATGCCGAGGGCGGAGAGCACGAGCGCTCCCAGAGCGACTCCGAAAAGCAGAGTCCGTGTCGAGGGACGCATGAAGGGACCAGGCCCGTCAGACCCGGTCTCAACCAGCATATGCAGAACGCCCGTCAAGGGCAATATTCGTCGATTGTCCCGCGTCCATTTTGGCTTCAATTTTGGGGGAATGGGTGGCAGACCGTCCTGGCGGTCTCACAGACCTAGGTAGGCCTGCTTGATGTGTGGGCTCGCGAGGAGGATCTCGCGGTCCCCGGCGAGACTGATCCGGCCATTCTCCAGGACGTAGCCCCGATGGCAGAGCTGGAGGGAGCGGAGCACGTTCTGCTCTACCAGGAGTACGGTGAGCCCGCCCTGGTTGATGCGCTGAAGGTCCTCGAAGATCGTCCGGACGACCACCGGGGCCAGGCCCAGGCTGGGCTCGTCCAGCATGAGCAGCCGCGGCCTGGCCATCAGGCCTCGTCCGATCGCGCACATCTGCTGCTCGCCTCCCGACAGCGTGCCCGCGAGCTGCCCCTGGCGCTCCCGCAGCCGGGGGAACAGGTCGAACACCCAGACGAGCGTCTCGGCTCGCCGCCGGCGCGCCTCGCCCGATCGGGCCCCGAGCTCGAGGTTTTCCCGGACGGACATGGTGGGAAAAAGCTGCCGGCCTTCCGGCACATGCGCGATGCCACGCGTGGCCACCTGCGAGGAGCCGAGGCCGTCGAGGCGCTCTCCCGCGAACTCGATAGATCCGGCCCGGAGGGGAAGGAGGCCCGAGATCGCGCGCAGAGTGGTGGTCTTTCCCGCTCCATTCCCGCCGATGAGCGCCACCACTTCGCCCTCGTGCACCTCGAGCGTGGCCTCGTGCACGGCCGTCATGTCGCCGTAGCCGACCTGGAGACGGTCAAGCCTGAGCAGGATGGACATACTCTTCCCCGAGGTAGGCCTCGATCACCCGTCGATCGGCGGCGACCTCGCGCGGAGTTCCGGAGGCGATCTTCTCCCCGAAGGACAGCACGACGATGCGATGGGAGAGCGACATGACCGCGCGCATGTTGTGCTCGATGAGGAGCACGGAGACGCCGTCAGCGTTGATGGCGCCGACCAGGTGGACCATGGCATCGATCTCCGTGGCGTTGAGCCCCGCCATCACTTCATCAAGCAGAAGCAGAGCGGGTTCGGTGCCGAGGGCGCGGGCAAGCTCGAGGCGCTTGCGATCGGCCAGGGTGAGCCCGCCCGCGAGCTCGCGAGCGCGGGTGCCCAACCCCACCCGCTCCACCACTGCGCGGGCCGCCTCGAGAGCGATGGGCATGGCGGGGTGCCGGGCGAGGGTGGCGATCTTCACATTGTCGAGGACGGAGAGCTGAGGGAAGGGCCGCACGATCTGGAAGGTGCGCGCCAGCCCGAGACGACAGATCTCGTGCGGCTTGAGCCCCGCGAGGAGCCGACCCGCGAACCGGATCTCGCCATCATCGGGGACGAGGAAACCCGAGAGCAGGTTGAACACCGTCGTCTTCCCCGCCCCGTTCGGTCCGATCAGGCCAAGCATCTCCCCCTCGGCCATGGAGAGATCGAGGCCGCCCACGGCGAGGAGCCCGCCGAACCGCTTCCGCAACCCCGAGACTTCGAGCAGGCTCATGCGCGCCGTCGCGCCAGGCGCCGCAAGGCGGGGTACGCCCCCTGGGGCAGGAAGAGGACCACGGCGATCAGGAGGAGACCGTACACGATCAGGTGCACGCCCGTCCATCCACTTTGGGCGAGATAGGTGCGAGAGAGCTCGGCGAGGGGGCTCAGGATGAAGGAGCCCAGGAGCGGGCCCATCACCGTCCCCGCGCCACCCACGATGGGCCGGATCACGATCTCCACGGAGAGCGGGATGCCGAAGACTGCGTTGGGCTGGAGCGAGAAGAGATAATACGCGTAGAAGGTGCCGCCGAGGCCCGTGAGGAAGGACGAGAGGATCATGGCGAGCATCTTGACGCGGAGGGTGTCCACTCCGAGCGCCTCGCAGGCACTCTCGTCCTGGCGGATGGCCGTGAGGTAAGCGCCGAAGCGCCGTCGCTCGATCTCGCGCACGACGGCGGTGGCCGCGAGCATGAGGACGAGGGCGACGTAGTAGTAGGCGCGGTTGTCCTGGAACTGGAACTGCCGCGGGTTGCCCGTGAAGGTGATATAGAGCCCGAGGGCCCCGCCCACCGCATCCACGTTGAGAGCGATCACGCGGCAGATCTCCGCGAAGGCCACCGTGAGCAGCACGAAATAGAAGCCGCGCAGCCCGAAGCGGAAGCCGAGATAGCCGATGACCGCCCCGAGCGCCGCGGCGAGCACGCCGCCGATCCACATACCGATCCAGGGGCTCAGGCCGAGGCGCATGGAGAGCAGCGCGGACGCATAGCCGCCGATGCCCACGAAGGCCGCGTGCCCGGCGGAGAGCTGACCCGCATAGCCTCCCACGATGTTCCAGGCCTGACCCAGATAGGCATAGAAGAAGATGAAGATCATGACGGTGACGAGGTAGGAGCCGACGACCCAAGGCAGCGCGGCGAGCATGGCCACGGCCAGGAGCACGAGCAGCTTCACGAGGCTCACGAAGCCGTGCGGCCGAAAAGACCGGCAGGCCGGAAGAGCAGGATGGCGATGAGGAGGCCGAAACTCACGAGCTCCTTCATCGAGGGCGAGAGGAACACCGCCCCCATGGACTCGGCGACGGAGACGAGGATGCCACCCACGAAGGCGCCGGGCAGGCTGCCCATGCCCCCGATGATCACGATATTGAACGAGGTGACGGAGAGCCCGAGTCCGCTCGCGGGCTGAAAGGGCAGGATGGGGGACACCAGCGCGCCCGCCGCGCCCACGCAGGCCGCCCCCACGCCGAAGGCTGCCGCGTACACCCGGCGCACGTCGGCGCCGATGACACGGGCTCCGTACGGATTGTCGGCCGCCGCGCGCATGCTGCGCCCGAGCTCCGTGCGGGTGAGGAAGAGCCACAGGGCGGCGGTGAGGATCATGGCGAGCCCGAAGGTGAGGAGCCGCGCCACGTCCACGAAGAGCGGGCCGATCCATACCGTGCCCTGGGACAAAGGCGAGCGCACGCGCGCGGGATCGGGACCGAAGGCGACCAAGGCCGCGTTCTCGAGCACGAGGGCCACGCCCAGCATGAGGAGGATCTGCATCTCGTGGGGTGCGTCCACGATGCGCTCCACGAAACCACGCTGGATCACCAGGCCGAGGAGGAAGAGCGCGCCCGCGCACACCACGAAGCCCAGATAGGGATCGATGCCCGCGCGGACGGAAAGGAGCCAGGCGAGGTACATCCCCCACACCATCATGTCGCCGTGGGCGAAGTTGACCACGCGCATCACCCCGAAGATCAGGGTGAGGCCCACCGCCATCAGGCTGTAGACGCCCCCGAAGAGGAAACCGCTGAGGAGCCCCTGCCCGACGAGGGTAGGGTCCACCTACTGCCCGAGCGGCCAGGCTGCGCCGTCCGTCACCGCTTGGGTCGGGGGAAGACGAACTTCTGGAGGGCGGCCTCCTTGGGCCAAACGGCGACCGGCTTCTGCCCGAGGATCTCGATCATGGTGGGGACGGCGTTGGGATTGTCGCCGATCTCGTCGAACACGATGGGCCCCGCGTACTGCATGAGGCCGTTCGGATCGTTGGTCTTCTTGATGCTTTCTACGATGGCGTCGGCATTGGTGGACTTGGCGCGCTCGAGGATGTCCGCGATGAGCATCATGCCGTCATAGGAGTAGCCGGAGTTGGTATCGAAGGTCTTGCCGCCCGAGCGCTTGAGGTAGTCCTCGGCCACCTTCAGGGTACGGGGATTCTTGAAGTTGACCCACGGCGTGCTGACCATGACGTACTCGAGGTCTTCCTTGAGCACCGCGATCTGGCCCGCCTCGTAGAGGCCGGGGCTTCCCGGTCCCACGATGCCCATGATGTCGAGGCGCTGCTTGCGGATCTCGGGCAAAAGGAGCTGTGCGCTGGCCGGACGCGTGATGGGCGAGATGACGTCGGGCTTGGCCGCCTTGGCGCGCGAGACCTCTGTGGAGAGATCCTGGGGCGGCTCCGGCCACGGGATCACGTCCACGATCTCCCACGAGGGCTTGGCCGCGGCGTGCGCGGCCTGAAAACCCTTGGCGTTGTTCTGGCCGAAGAGGTCGTTGCAGTACATGAGGACCACGCGCTTGGGCGAGACGCCGGCCTCCTTGAAGACCTCGGAGAAGTACTGCACGGCCTTTCTCCCGAAGGTCGAGCCGGTGGGGAAGTTGCGGTAGACGTATTGCACCTTTTGCTGCCCTTCACGCACCGACTTGGCCACGTTGGCCGTGATGGCATCGGCCGCCGAGATGTCCACCAAGAAGGGCACGCGGCGCTGCTGCGCCACCGGCACCATGGCCGCCGTGCTGCCGGAGTCGAAGGAACCCATGAGCATCTGCGCGCCCTGGGTGATGACGCGCTCCGCCTCCGTTCGTCCCACGTCGGGCTTGGTCTGCGTGTCTCCCAGGAGCAGCTCGAGCCGAGCACCATTGAGGGATTTGATGCCGCCCGCCGCATTGATGGTGTCGGCCGCCATCTGCGCGCCGAGGCGGCAGGCCTGGCCGGGCTCCGCGAGCGGGCCCGTCACGGGATGGACCACGCCGATCTTGAAGGTGGGCGCCTGGGCGCGCAGGACGGCGGGAAAGCCGACCAGCGTGGCCGCGCCTGCCGCCGTCCCCGCGGTCTTGAGGAAGCTTCGGCGGTTCGGGCGGCTCGAGTCTCGCGCGCTCATAGAAATCTCCGGGCTATTATTTCGCCGAATAGTCGTAGAAGCCGCGGCCGCTCTTGCGGCCGAGGCGGCCCGCCATGACCATCCGCTTGAGGAGAGGCGGCGGGGCGTAGCGCGCCTCGCGGAATTCCTCGAACATCACCTCGGCCACGAACATGGCGGTGTCGAGACCGACCAGGTCCAGGAGCGTGAAGGGACCCATGGGATAGCCGCAACCGAGCTTCATGGCCTGATCGATGTCCTCCAGCGTGGCGAGGCCGCCTTCGTAGACGCGGATGGCATCGAGGAGATACGGCACGAGCAGCCGGTTGACGATGAAGGCGGTAGAGTCCTTGGCGAGGACGGGCACCTTCCCTACGGCCTGCACCCACTCGTAGGCGCTCTTCACGGTGGCGTCGTCGGTGAGGATGGTGCGCACCACCTCGACCAGCTTCATCAGGGGCACCGGGTTGAAGAAGTGCAGGCCGAGTACCTGCCCTGGCCGCTTGGTGGCGGC
>DATGCY010000013.1:0-2511 GCA_035311385.1 Candidatus Methylomirabilota bacterium | reverse complement strand
CGCTCCCTCGGCTTCCTCGGTCAGCCCCGCGCAGAACCGGCGCGCCCGGCGGCGGCTGGCTCTCACATTTGTCCTCATCTCGCTGGCCATTGGATTCTCGCAGGCGTGGTTCGGCCTCGTCTTTGTCTATACGGGCGGCGGTACCGGGCCGATCAAGCTCTTCGTGATGGGACTCCTCTACGGCTGGGTCATGGTCCCGGCCTTGGGCCTGCTCTGGCGCTGGAGCTGGCTGCGCAGCGCGGCCTGGAGCATCGTCTACATGGCGGCAGTGGGCCTGCTGGTCTGGCTGCGCTCAACTGACGACCAGCAATTGCCCGTGGTGATGGGCTGGCTCGCCACCACGATTCTGCCGCCGCTGCTGGTGTTTGCCCTGGCCTTTAGCGGCACGGCGCGCGCAACCAGCCCACACCTGGTGCCGATATTCCTTCTCCTGGTGGGCTCGTCAGTGCTCGGAGCCGACATCCTCGAGCGCATGATGCGGACGCCCGATGGGGTCGGGGTGGTGACACGGCTGCTGGGCTTCCTCCCGGCCACCGGGGTCTTTGCATCGTTCATTTTCGCGCCGTGGCTGCTCATGGCGTGGCCGGCCTGGCGCAGCGCACGCCTGCTCGCGGCCGGCTATGTCGCCAAGCGCTTCTCCGAACCCGTGTATTTGCTCGGCGGCATCTGGTTGGTGGCGCTCCTGATGGAAGCGCTCAGCTCGAGTCACGGGATCGGCGCCCGCGCCCTCTGGGTGATGGCCAGCTGGCTCTGGATTCCCCTCGGCCTGTGGGCGCTGCGCGGCTGGCTGGCCCCGCCGCGCGCCGTGCCCATGCTGCTCGTGCTGCGGGTGTTCCGCCGCGCCGCGGAGGTGCAGGCTCTGTTCGACGATGTCGTCGAAGCGTGGCGCCATAGCGGTCCCTGCTGCCTCATCGCGGGTACCGACCTCGCCCTGCGCACGCTCGAGCCAGATGAGCTGTTCGCTTTCGTCTCGGGCCGGCTGCACGAGCGCTTCATCGGCAGTGAGACGGCCCTCGCCCAGCGTATCCGGTCGCTCGATCTCGCCGCCGACCCGGACGGGCGTTTTCGCGTCAACGAGTTCTACTGCTTCGATTCGACCTGGCAACAGGCGCTGGACGGGTTGGTGGCGCACTCCGATGTGGTGCTCATGGACCTGCGCGGTCTCCGCGCGGACAATCGCGGATCCCTGCACGAGCTGCGGGTGCTCACCCGCGCCCACCGGGTGCGCCGCATCGTGCTGCTCTTCGACGAGCACACGGATCGCGAAGCCGCGCACGCCGCGATGGGCGCGACCGGCGCCCGCTTCGTCTGGCACGACGCGCGTCAGCGCTCGCGCGGGGCCCGCGAGCGCGTGCTCGCCCTCTTGCTCGAAGGATCGCCGGGGCCCTCGCCCTGAGGTCCCCGCGCCTGAGGCAACCTGCACCACCGAGCCTCGAACGACGACGACGCCTGCTCGAGGAACCAATGGCGAAGCGCACGTGAGCGGCCTGTTCACGGAGCGGCACCGGCTATACTATGCGCCGTGAGCCGCTTCGTGCCCGCGGTCGCCCTCGCTGCCCTCCTCGCGGTGCCCTCTTCTGGAGCCGCCGCACCTGCGGCGCCGGCCGTACACGTGCCCCTCATCACGGGCGGTGAGCCCTTCGACTCGCGCTCCCTCATCGGCAAAAAGGTCCTCGTGCTGCGCTTCCAGGCCTCGTGGTGCAAGTCGTGCGCGAGCCAGGCCGCGGGCATCGAGCGGATCTACGAGCGCTACAAGGAACGCGGGGTCGAGCTGCTCGCCCTCCAGGTGGACGATCCCGAGAAGGAGGCGCGCGCTTTCCTCAAGGCACACGGCGCCACCTATCCCGCTGCCCTCGATCCGAACCTGCGTGTGGCCAATCGCTTCGGCTTCAAGCGTGCTCCCTACACCATCGTGGTGAACAAGCGCGGAGAGATCGTGGCCCGCCTCGAGGCCACCACCGACGAGGCGCGCCTGACTGCGGCCATCGACTCCGCCCTCAAGCCGCCGACCAAACGTCGGTCACCCGCGAAGGCCTCCTAGCACCCGGTGGATCTCGCCACCTTCCTCCGCGGCCTGATCATCGGCTTTTCCATCGCCGCGCCCGTTGGGCCCATCGGGGTGCTCTGCATCCGCCGCACCCTGGCCGACGGACGTGCCATCGGCTTCGCCTCGGGGCTCGGCGCGGCGACCGCCGATGCGCTGTACGGCGCGGTGGCCGCCTTCGGCCTCTCCCTGGTGACGAACACGCTCGTGGCGCAGAGGCTGTGGCTCCAGATCGTGGGCGGCATCTTCCTCCTCTATCTGGGTGTGCGGACCTGGACGGCCGTGCCTCGCGACGCGTCGGGTACGGCACCGAGCCCCGGCGGTCCTGCCGCGGCCTGGGTCTCCACCTTCGCCCTCACCCTCACGAACCCCACGACCATCATCTCCTTCGCGGCGATCTTCGCGGGGCTCGGACTGGGACGGAGCGTGAGCGGCTACGGAGCCGCCTCGGTGATGGTGCTGGGCGT
>DATGCY010000012.1:0-2170 GCA_035311385.1 Candidatus Methylomirabilota bacterium | reverse complement strand
CAGACGGCGTGCCCCTCGAGACGCTGGACGCGCGCGCCGCGCGAGAGATGGCGCCCGGAATCAATCCCGGCTGCCTCGGCGGTGTCTACTCGCCCATCGACGGACAGGCCGGCGCCATGGCCACCGTGGAGGCCTTCGCCTCCGCGGCGCGACGACTGGACGCGCGGGTCGAAGAAGGCGCGGTGGTGAAGGCGCTGGTCGTGGAGGACTCGCGCGTGGTCGGGATCGAGCGCGGCGACGGCTCACGTCAACCGTGCGACGTCGCCGTCGTGACGGCGGGTGCCTGGACAACCTCGCTGCTCGCGCCCCTCGGGGTGAATCTCCCCCTCCACACGCGGCCACTCCAGATGCTCCTGACGAGGCCCGCGCCGGGATCGCTGCCACCCGTCCTCGGCTGCTTCGAGCGCAAGATCTCCTTCAAGCAGCTCACCGGCGGCGCCTTCCTGATCGGCGGCGGCTGGCCGGGACGCGTGGTGGATCACGAGGCGAATCGCTGGCAAGTCCTCGAGGACAGCGTCCGGGGCAGCCTCGAGGTGGCGGGCGAAGTCTATCCGCCCGTCGCCGCGTGCGCGCTCGACCGGAGCTGGATCGGCCTCGAGGCTTTCCTGCCCGACGAGCTGCCCGCGATCGGTCCCGTGCCCGGGCTCGGCGGGCTCCTCGTGGCCACGGGCTTCTCCGGCCACGGCTTCGCGCTCTCTCCGATGGTGGGCGACGTGCTCGCGCGGCTCGCCCTCGGGCGTGAGGCGCTGCCGTCTCTCTGGTGTGATCTTCGTGTCGACCGGCCATCCCTGGCCGGCTCCTGAAAGGCCAGGCATGCAACTCGAGATCATCTGCACGGGCGACGAGGTCCTGACGGGCAAGACCATCAACACCAACTTCAGCTACATGAGCCAGAAGCTCGCCGACGTGGGCTTGGCCGTGCGCTGGGAAACCACGGTAGGCGACGACCGCGAAAGCCTGCTCCACGCCTTCCAGCTCGCCTCCCAGCGCGCGGACGCCGTCATCGTCAACGGTGGGCTCGGTCCCACCATCGACGACCTCTCCCAGGAGATCGCCGCCCAGGCGGCGGGCGTCGAGCTCGTGTTCAACGAAGAGTGGTTCACGCGTATGGAGGACTTCTTCCGTCGGCGCAGCCGCGTGATGCCGCCCAACAACCGCAAACAGGCGATGCTGCCCGCCACCGCGGAGATCATCGACAATCCCATCGGCACCGCGTGCGGCTTCGCGCTCGACATCGGGAAGGCGCGGTTCTTCTTCACCCCCGGCGTCCCGCGCGAGCTTCGCCGCATGCTGGAAGAGCAGATCATCCCTCGCCTCCTCGCCAAGAGCGGGCTGCAGGCGGCCATCCACCTGAAGCGCTTTCACTCCTACGGCCTCGGTGAGTCGCACGTGGACAGCCTCCTCACCGGCGTGGAGTCCCTCGTCCCGGACGGCAGCGTGAAGCTCGGCTTCCGCGCCCACTATCCCCAGCTCGAGACGAAACTCACCGCGCGCGGGGTGGACATGGACGACATCCGGCGCAAGCTCGCGCCCGTGGAGCAGGAGATCCGCAAGCGCCTCGGCAACTTCATCCTGGGTGAGGACGATCAGACGCTGGAAGGCGTGGTCCTCGCCGAGCTCACCGCACGCGGGGGGCACCTCTCCGTGGCGGAGATGTTCACGGGAGGCCAGCTCGCCGCTCGCCTCGTGCCCCTGCCTGGCGCGGAGGCCGTCTTTGGCCGCGGCCTCGTAGCCCGCGACCTCGCCGAGATCTGCGCGGCCGTGGGGGTCGCCGCGCCCACGGGCGAGCTCACCCCGCAGACGGCGGAGGCGGTGGCAAAGGCGCTCCGCGTCCAGACACGGGCCACGCATAGCCTCGTCGTGCTAATCGATCTCGACCAGGGGCCTGACCGCATCGAGTTCGGCGGGACCATCTGTCTTGCCATCGCCACCGAGGGCGAAGTCGCCTCCCGGCGGAGCCGCATCCTGGGCGGACGCGAGTGGGTGCGCCTGGGCGCCGTCGAGCTCGGGCTCGACTGCCTGCGGCGCTATCTCCTGGGTCTGCCCGTTTCCGAGCGCACCGACTTCGAGAGGACATGACGACGCCGGCGAGCGACGCGCAGGCGGCCAACGCCTACTGGGGACGCCGCGATCTCGAGCGCGCCTTCGACGCCGCGCTGACAGGCCTCGG
>DATGCY010000011.1:0-5745 GCA_035311385.1 Candidatus Methylomirabilota bacterium | reverse complement strand
ATCCTCCGGCCTCGCGGCGAGAAGACGCTCGACTGGGAGGTAGAGCTGGGCGTGGTCATCGGCAAGACGGCCCGCTTCGTGACGAAAGACAAGGCCCTCGACTACATCTACGGTTACACCATCATCAACGACGTGAGCGCCCGGGACTTCCAGTTCCACACCAGCCAATGGGGCCCCGGCAAGATGGGCGACACCCTCGCTCCGGTCGGGCCATACATCGCCGACCGCGCGGAGATACCCGATCCGCACGTGTTGAGCCTCAAGACCTGGGTCAACGGGACCTTGATGCAGGACGGGAACACCAAGAACTTCATCTTCGATCTCGGCTACATCGTCCAGTACCTCTCGAACATCATGACGCTCTCGCCCGGCGATCTCATCTCCACCGGCACGCCCGCGGGCGTCGGCTTCTCGCGCAAGCCACAGATCACCCTGCAGCCCGGCGACGTCTGCAAGCTCGAGATCGCGGGACTGGGCACCATCGAGAACCCGGTCAAGGACGCCTAGCGCGTCGGAGAACCCGCCATGGCCGTGCGCTCGTTGCTCCACTACGCGCTCGAAGTGCCGGACCAGGCGGTCGGTCAGCGCTACTACCGCGACTTCGGGCTCGCCGACGACTCACGCGGGGGTGCGGCCGTTCGCTTGCGGCCGGCGCGCCAGTCGCGCGAGAGCGTGCTCCTCTACGAGGGGGCGCGCAAGCGACTCCACCACCTCTGCTTCGGCGCCACTGGTGAGGACTTCGTCCGAACGCGCGAGGCGATCCGGCAAGCGGGGGTGACGGAGGTCGATCCGCCCCGACAGACGCCGGAAGGCGGCCTCTGGCTGCGCGACCCCGACGGCAATCTCCTCAACGTGCGCGAGGAGACCGCCCCCGCCCTCGGGCCCGCCGAGTCGCCCACCGCCTTCAACGGTCCCGGCTACGCCCCGCGCCAGGCCGTCCGGGGCGCGCCGGCCCGCGACTTCGCGGTGGCGCCCCGTAGGCTCGGCCACGTGCTCCTCTTCACGCCCGACATCGACCGCCAGGTAGATTTCTACTCACGGGTCCTCGGCCTCAAGCTTTCGGATCGCTCGCAGGACATCATCGCCTTCCTCCGCTGCACCACCGATCATCACAACGTGGCACTCCTCAAGTCCAGCGCACCGGGCTTCCATCACGCCTCGTTCGAGGTGGGCGGCGTCGACGAGATCGGCATGGGGGCGGCGCGCATGGCCGACCGCGGCTGGCAGCCCGGGTGGGGATTCGGCCGTCACGTGATCGGCTCGAACTTCTTCTATTACATCCGCGATCCGTGGGGCAGCTTCGCGGAGTACTTCTACGACATCGACCAGATCCCGGAGAGCTGTGCCTGGGAGCCGCGTGACTTCCCCGCCGACGACTCGCTCTACGTCTGGGGACCGCCCGTGCCCGCCGACTTCGGGGAGAACAAGGAAGCCCTCGCCTAGATGGATCTTGACCTGTTGCACGAGCTCGCCCAGCCCAACACCACCAAAATCGTCCTGTGCTCCCTCGATGGCCTGGGCGGCCTCCCGCGCCCCGGCACGGGCAAGAGCGAGCTGGAGACGGCGCGTCTGCCGAACGTCCACGCCCTCGCCGCACGCTCGGCGTGCGGGCTCCTCCGTCACGTGGGGCCCGGCATCACCCCGGGGAGCGGGCCGGGACATCTCGGCCTCTTCGGCTACGATCCGCTTCAGCATCCGGTGGGGCGCGGCGTCCTCGAGGCGCTCGGCATCGACTTCCATCTCAAGCCGGGCGACGTGGCCGCGCGGGGAAACTTCTGCACGGTGGACGGCGAGGGGCGCATCAGCGATCGACGCGCGGGACGTATCGCCACCGACCTCTGCATTCGGCTGTGCGAGCGGCTGCGCGCCATCACGGTGGACGGCGTCGAGCTCATCATCGAGCCCGTCAAGGAGCATCGTTTCGTCCTCGTGCTGCGCGGCGACGGCCTCTCCGGCCGCCTGTCCGAGACAGATCCCCAGGCTCTGCACGTGCCGCCGCTCCCCGTGCGCGCACTCGATCCCTCCGCGGCGAGCACCGCGGCCGCCGTCAACCACTTCATCGAGCGAGCCCGCGGGATCCTCCACGACGCGGCGCCCGCGAACATGGTCCTCTTGCGCGGCTTCGACCGGCAGCCGGACATTCCCCTGTTCCCCGTCACCTTCCGCCTCCGTGCCGCCGCCATCGCCGCCTATCCCATGTATCGCGGGCTCGCGCGACTCGTGGGCATGGACGTACTCGACACCGGCGCCACCTTCGCCGACGAGATCGCCACCCTGCGCGAGCGCTGGGGCGACTACGATTTCTTCTTCGTGCACTACAAGGACACCGATAAGGCGGGGGAAGACGGCGACTTCGACGCCAAGGTGGCAGCCCTTGAGCGTTTCGACAGCCACCTCCCTGCCATTCTCGCCCTCGGCCCGGACGTGCTCGCCGTGTCGGGTGATCACGCCACGCCCTCCATCCTGGCTGCCCACGGCTGGCAGCCCGTACCCGCTCTCGTCTCTAGCCCATACTGCGGGGCCGATCACGTCAGCCGCTTCACCGAGCGTGACTGCGCGGCGGGGGCTCTCGGCCTCGTCCCCGCCCAGGACCTCATGCCCGTGCTGATGGCCAACGCGCTGCGATTCACCAAGTACGGCGCGTAGGGCGCGGTCCCGGTGTTCCGTCAGCGCTCCGGATCGAGCCTCTGCTACGCCTGCGGCAAGCTCAACCGCGCCGATGCCGCCGTGTGCTTCTACTGCGGACGGCGCAATCCGGGGCTGTGGGGATTCGGGCCGAGTATCGGGCGCCTGATCGGCGGGCTCGACTTCGCGGGACTGGTCACTGTGGTGTCCGTGGTCGCCTACATCGCCTCCCTCGCCCTCGACCCGCGCGCCGCCATCAGGGCTTCGGGCGTCTTCGACATCCTCGCCCCGAGCTGGCGCGCCCTCGCCGCGCTCGGCATGGCGGGCGCAATCCCGTGGGAGCAGGGACACTGGTGGACCGTGCTCACGGCCATCTACCTCCACGGCAGCCTGCTCCATATCTTGTTCAACCTGCTCTGGGTGCGCCAGCTCGTGCCCGACGTCGAGCAGGTGTACGGACAGGCGCGCACCGTGGTCATCTTCACAGTGAGCGGAGTGGTGTGCTTCCTCGTCTCCGATCTGGTGGGAACGCCGTATACGGTGGGCGCCTCGGGGGCCATCTTTGGTCTCCTCTCCGCCATGGTCTGGTACGGACGAAGCCGCGGCGGCTTCTTCGGCTCGGCCGTGCTGCGCCAGTACGGCACGTGGGCGCTCGTCCTCTTCGTTTTCGGACTGATCGCGGGCACCGGGGTGAACAACTGGGGCCACGCGGGCGGCCTCCTCGGCGGATTCCTCGCCGCCTTCGTGGTCGGACCGATCCACGAGCGATCCGAGCAGGGTGCGGATCGCCTCGCGGCCGGCGCCGCCCTCGCCCTGACCGCCATTGCGTTCGGGCTCCAGCTCTGGACCGCGTTCCTCGCGCGTTAGACGTCGCAAGAAGCTTGCCCCGGGGCGAGGCTTGGGGTACGACTGAAGTGGTGGAAGGTTCGAGCCGTAAGACGGGAGGAGACATGGCGGAACGACCAAAGCGCCGCCCCGCACGCAGCGCAGCCCAGACGAAGCTCAAACAACTCGAAGCACGACTCGCCCACCTGGAGGACCAGCTCCAGACCCTCCGCCGCGAAGCGTCGAGCAGCGTCGGCGCCACGCGATCCCGCCTCGAGAGCCTCGAGCGCCGGGCAGCCACCCAGATCAGCCAGGCCCAGCACACCCTCAAGCAGTCACTCGATTCCATCACCCGTACCCTCACCGCCTCGCGGGACAGTGTGGGCTCGAACGCGGGTCGGCTGACGCGCGCGGTGCGGGCGGGCATGCGGGCAAGCCGCCGCGCGTATCGCGGCGGAACGCACCACTAGCCTCGAGGGTTTCTCTTACTCATGCGCCCGGTCCTCGTCTTGCCCGAAGACCTCGTCCTTCATCTCGAGGGCCACATTTCCCTTGGCGGCGAGCCACCGCTCTACCTGGTCGCGGGGACCTCGCTCCGCTCACGCCTGACCCGTCGGAAGGCGCGCGCGATCACCGGTGATCCTGAAGATTCCGCGGCCTATCGGCGCGCCCTCGGCCACGGTCGCGGTCCCCTCGTGGTGGTCGCGCCCTCCGGGCGCTCAGCCCGAGTCGCCGCCGCCGTCCGCGCCGGCTTGCCCGACGCCGCCGTCCTCGTGGTGGGCGACGAGCACCTCCATGTGCCGGGCGTGGTCACGGTGCCGCTGGCCGCCTTCGGGGAGCGCGTGCTCCAGCCCGAGCTCGAGCGCGCCCAGGAGCGTGCGCGGGTGGAGAAGATCCGCGCCCACTTCGAAGGGGCGCCGCGCGTGCTCATCCTCATGCAGGACGACCCCGATCCCGACGCCATCGCCTCCGCGCTGGCCCTACGCACGCTCCTCGGGCGCAACCGGACGGGGGCGCCCCTCTGTACCTTCGGCACGATCACGCGGCCGGAGAACGTAGCCATGTGCGAGATCCTCGACATCGATGTGGAGCCCATCACCACGCGTGAGATGCACGGCTTCGACCGTGTGGCCATGGTCGACGTGCAGCCCTCGTTCCTGGAGGAGCGCTTCGTGGAGGTCGATCTTGTCATCGATCACCATCCCGTGGAAGAGCCGGTGCGCGCGCGCATCCGAGACATCCGGCCGTCCTACGGGGCGACTTCGACCATCCTCGTGGACTATCTGCGCGCCGCCGACGTCAAGATCACCCAGCGCCTGGCCACCGCGCTCCTGTATGGGATCAAGGCGGACACCCTCGGCCTGGAGCGCGGGGGGACGAAGGCCGACCTGGAGGCCTTCACCTTCCTCTACCTCCTCGCCAACCACAACGCCCTCCGCCGCATCGAGCGGCCTGCCCTCGGCGAGGCCGCGCTGAATGCGTTGGCCACCGGGCTCGCCAAGCGGCGCATCATCAAGGGTGTGTTCTTCTCCCACCTGGGCCGCGTGGCCACCGCCGATCTCATTCCCCAGTTCGCCGACTTCGGCCTCCAGGCCGAGGGGGTGGAGTGGTCGGTGGTCTCGGGCGTGGTCGGCGAAGTCCTCCACGTCTCCGTGCGCAATGTGGGGTATGTCAGGGGCGCAGGTGACGTGGCACGAGCCGCCTTCGGCGATCTCGGTTCGGCGGGCGGTCACCGCACCATGGCCAAGGCGGTGTTCCCCGTGGACAGCCTCTTCCCGGGGGCCGCCAGCGCTGGCAGTCCAGCCGAGACCCAGGACCGCATCGTGCAGCGCTTCCTCCGGGCCATCGGGGCAAACGGGCGGAGCGCCGATCGGTGACCTTCGCCTATATCCTCCTGATCCTTGTCGGCGCCGCTTGCGCCGTGTTCGCCCTCCAGAACATGGATCCGGTGGTGATCCGGTTCGTGACATGGCGCATTGAGGGAATGCCGCTAGGGTTCGTCATCTTGTTGTCACTCATGGGCGGGCTGATCTTCGCCTCCGTGATCGGCCTGATCCGGCACTGGAAGCTGCGCTCCCGTATCCGCCAGCTCGAGGCCAAATTGCAAGCAGCTGAACGTCCGATCATCCCACCCCAACTCTGAACTTTTTCCTTTAGGATCAAGCAGTCAGAAAGCACTTGGCAATTCCTGCGCCCCGTGTTAGAAGTGCGGGGAGGTCATGCTTGAGGAGCGGATCTGAACCCTCGTCCCAGGAGGCTTGCCGTGGACGCGGCGCTCGAAAAGCGACACGTCAA
>DATGCY010000010.1:0-4297 GCA_035311385.1 Candidatus Methylomirabilota bacterium | reverse complement strand
CCATCACGGCGAGGACTGCACCTTCGAGACCCTGGTCAAGCGCTTCGGCATCAAGGATCGGCGGGTCAAGCTCATCGCGGAGATCGTGCACGAGGCCGACCTGGGCGACGGCAAGTTCACCCATCAGGAGTCGACCGGCGTGGACCTGGCCGTCAGCGCCCTCGCCGCCAGCACCCCGGACGACCACGATCTGCTCGAGAAGGGCATAGCGCTCTTCGACGGTCTCCATACCGTGTTGAAGAAGAGAACCGCGACATGAACGCGGGAGGTGTCCAATGAAGCGTCGCGCATGGTTGCTCGGGATACTCCTTGTCGTGGCTGGCCCCCCCGGTGTCGTGCAGGCGGCCGATCCGGACTGGAAGGCCGTGGAGCAAGCGCTGGGCAAGCCCGGCCAGCTCCAATCGGGCGACGTGTTCAGGATCGGAATGCCGCGCACCGATCTCTCCGTCACCGTGAAGGGCGTGCCCGTCAAGCCCGGATTCGCCCTCGGCTCCTACGCGGCGTTCAAGCAGGTCGGCGACCACGCCATGGTCATGGGCGACCTCGTCCTCCTGGATCAGGAGGTGCCCGGTGTCATGTCTGGCCTTCTGAGCAACGGCCTCGAGGTCACCGCCGTCCACAATCACTTGAACGAGATGTCCCCGCACGTCATGTACATGCACTTCTCAGGTCACGGCGAGGCGGTGCAGCTGGCACGGGGGCTTCGCCAGGCCCTGTCCGCCAGCGGAACTCCTCTGGGCAGCGCCAGTGCGCCTGCTTCCGCGGCCGGTCCATCGCTCGATATCAAGCAGATCGAGCAGGCGCTCGGGCGCTCCGGCCGGGACATCGGTGGCGGCATCTTTCAGGTCGCGGTGCCGCGGGCGGATCCCATCACGGAGATGGGCATCCCGCTCCTTCCCGCCATGGGCGTGACCACCGTGATGAACTTCCAGCCCACCGCCGACGGCAAGGCGGCCATCACGGGCGACTTCGTCCTCGTGGACCGCGAAGTCAATCCCGTCGCCAAGGCCCTCCGTCAGTACGGCATCGACGTGACGGCGATTCACAACCATGGGCTGCAGGACTCACCCCGGCTCTTCTACATGCACTTCTGGGCGACCGACGACGCGGTGAAGCTGGCCCAGGGCCTGAAGGCAGCGCTCGCTGCGACGAAGAGCGTACCGTCCGGCGCGAACTAAACGACCTCCATGGCAAGGAGACGAGCATGCTCTGGATAACGCGCGCGGGTGGGAACGTGGATCGCGTCGCGTGCCCGTGGTTGATCAAGCGATACATCGACAAGGACGCCCAGTTCCTCTACGTGCCCCCGGAGAGGGTGCTGGAGACCGCGGCACTGCTGGGGGCCCGCTCCTACGACGCCAAGGGCGCCGAGTTCACCCACCAGGATCTGCCCGAGGGCGAGATCTGCTCCTTCGTGACGCTCATGCGGTCGTTCGGTCTCTGGGGCAAGGATCCCGCGCTCGACATGGTGGGGAAGATCGTCAATCACGCCGATACGAGTCCGCAGACCTCTGCGTACAAGATGCCCGAGGGCGACGGCCTCGAGGCCATCGCGCGCGGATTCGCCACCATCACCACCGACGATCACCAGAAGCTCGAGTGGGAGTTCCCCATGTACGACGCCCTGTACGCCTTCTGCCAGCGCAAAACCGGGGAGTTGCCCCGTGGGGCTTGAACGACGTGGCTACATCGATTTGCCGCCCCACACCGGACCGGGCGGCTTCGATCACGCGGCGATTCACCAGGGCACGCGCCGGCTCTACGTTGCCCACACCGCCAACCACGCGGTGGATGTCATCGACTGCGGGCGCGAGGCCTTCGTGCGCTCCATCGCTGGTCTCCCCGCCGTGGCCGGCGTACTGATCTCGGAAGATTCGGGCTGGGCGTTCACCTCGAACCGTGGCGAGGACACTGTCGGCATTTTCCGGCCGGGCGGCGAGGACGAGGTCGCCAGGGTGCCGGTTGGCGTGCGGCCCAACGGGCTCGCCTTCGACGCGAGCCGGGGCACCCTCCTCGCCGCCAACGTTGGGGATCCCGCGGTGCCGGGCTCGTTCACGCTCTCCGTGGTGGACGTCGGCACACGGTCTCTGCGCGGTGCCGTCGCCGTGCCGGGCCGCACGCGCTGGGCCATCTACGATGGCGGGCTCGATCGATTCTTCGTGAACATCGCGGACCCGCCGATGATCGTGGCCGTCGCGGCTGATGATCCGCAGCGGCTGGACGCGACCTACGAGATGCCGGCCGTCGGCCCCCACGGACTCGATCTCGACGTCGACACGGGGCGCCTCCTGTGTGCCGCCGACGATGGCCAGTTCCTTGCCGTGGAGGCCGCCACGGGCAAGACGCTGGCCACGGTACCTTTGTCGGGACCGCCCGACGTCATCTTCCTCGACCACGCCCTCGCGCGCTGCTACGTCGCGGTGGGCGATCCCGGCGTGATCGATGTGATCGACGTCCGCGCCATGCGGCGACTCGAGTCGGTCGCCACGGAGCCGGGCGCCCATACCACGGCGCTCGACGCCGACCGTCATCTCCTCTACGTCTTCCTACCGGAAACGCATCGCGCCGCCGTCTTCGCCGACGCATAGGGGCCGAACCACTCTCCGTGGTCGTCGTCCCCGAACCACCCCCGCGCCGGACGACGCTTCGGCATCCGGCACCTCGGCGTCGGCCCCAGCGGGTTCACACGTGGACGCCGACGTCCTGGATCAGTCTACTGCCAGGGCTTCATCCCGGGAGCGAACCCGCCGAGGCGATCCACTCTGACGCGGATGAGCAGCCGCTTCTCGCCCGGCTGGCGGTAGGGGTACTTGTCCACGCCAAGAAATCTCTTGGCGAGTTTGTCGATATGCGCGTCCGCGCCGGTTTCTGCGACGGAGGCCGTCCCATGGACAAGCAGGTAGGCCTGCGGGTTGTTCCGATCCTGTATGGAGATGACGACGCGCGGGTCGCGGCGGAGATTCCGAGCCTTCTCGCGGCCCTCGGCGGTGTTGAACAGCACTTCGTCACCTTCGGCGTCCACCCACACCATCGTCGCCTGCGGGCGTCCGTTCGGGGCCGACGTCACGACATGCCCGTAGGCCTTGTCCTGCAGCATTTTCCTCGCTGACTCGGGCAGCTTGATCGCCATGGGTCCTCCCTCCGAGGGTTAGGGCTTGAGCGTCTCCGTTCCCTTGTCGCCCTTGCTACAGGGGACACAGCAATCCGTGCAGCCGACAGTTTTGTTGCCTTTACCGACGCCCCAAGATCTGTTGCTGTCCGTCCAGGCGCCATAACAAATCTTCTCTCCCAACGAGCACCTGATTCTTGCTTTGTGAGCCGCCCGGCCGTCGAATTTGTAATATTTGTCGGGTGCCGGCCACACCTTGTTGTCCTGCCCGTAGAGCTGGAGATACACGACGTCCGGAGGCGTACTTTTGAACGACCAGGTCATCACAACATACCGACTCGCGGTCTGCTCTGCCCATTCGAGCCCCGGGAAGAGAGGCACGGAGCCGAGTGCGAACATCATGGCAATGAGGAATGGCCGAGTTCGCATGAGCGTCTCCCTTCACCTCGCTGAAAGATTCCATCGTGGTATCAGCGTCGCCGTCCCCAACCGATCGGCCGGTTAGTTTACTACTACCGTGCGACGCCGGGTCCGTCGCCGAAGAGTGACGGAACAAATGTATACGGATCCGCCGGCTCGGTGAGGAGCGCTTGCTGTCTGGGGGTGAGCGGGACGTCGGGTGGCGGAAGGACCCGCGCCCGCGACCATGCCATCTGGGAGACGCAATACTTGAAGAGTAGCGTCCGGCGCTCGTGGTCGGCTCTCCACAGTGCGGTGCCGTGCATCATCGCCTCGGAGAACAATACGACCGCCCCCGCCGGGATCTCGGGAATGACCACGCAGGAGGCCTTCTCCGGGGCCTCGTGGATTTGGCGCGGCAGCTTGAAGTTGCTCTTGTGACTCCCGGGAATGCACCAGAATCCCCCGCAGTTCGCTCCAGCATCGGTAAGATTCCAGGCGACGACCGCGAACCCCTCGTAGATGCCGTTCGGGGCAAAGTGAAAGCGCTCTCCTGCCCTGGTGAAGGAGTTGAGAGCCGACGCTCCGTAGTCCGCGTGCATAGATCCCATGGTCTGCCCCTTGTGCATGCGGATCCCGTAGAGTCGATCCAGCCGAAAGCAGTCCCCGAGCCGAAGGCGAAGAATCGGCATGATCGCCTCATGGTCCAGCAGGCGACAGAACGGCTCCCCCCAGTTGAGGAAGCCATGATCCGGTCCGTGCTTGCCGGCGGCGGAGCCAAAGCGGATG
>DATGCY010000009.1:0-8682 GCA_035311385.1 Candidatus Methylomirabilota bacterium | reverse complement strand
CGTGGCGCGAAGGCGCAGCCCACGGGCCGCGCGAGGGCGGGCGCTACCTGGCCGGGAATGGGCACGAGGGGAGCCTGGTGTTTGTCGCGGCCGAGGGCGGGGAGGCAGTCGAGGAGTCCGCGCGTGTACGGATGGCGCGGGTTCGTGAAGACCTGACGGATCGTGCCCTCCTCCACCAGCTCGCCCGCGTACATGACGCCGATGCGGTCGCACACGCGCACCACCGTGCCGAGGTTGTGGCTGATGAAGAGCACCGCGGTCTGATGGCGGCGGCGCAGCTCGCGCACGAGATCGAGCACCGAGGCTTCCACCGTCACGTCGAGACCCGTCGTCGGCTCATCCATGATGAGGAGCGCCGGCTCGGCGATGAGGGCCATGGCAATGACGATACGCTGCTGCTGGCCGCCCGAGAGCTGGTGCGGGTAGCGCGCGAGCATGCGCTCGCCGTCCAGCAGCTTCACCTCGTCGAGCATGGCCAGCGCACGCTCCCGGGCGGCTGCCGCGCTCAGTCCCTCGTGGAGCATGGGCACCTCCATGAGCTGCTGCCCCACCGTCATCACGGGATTGAGACTGGCCATGGGGTCCTGGTAGACCATGGCCACGCGGCGGCCGCGCAGGGCGCGGAGCTCCGCCGCGCCGAGGCTCGCTACATCGCGGCCCTCCACGAGAATGCGCCCGCTCACGAGGCGCCCGGACCGGCCGAGATAGCGCACGACGGCGAGGGCCACTGTGGACTTGCCGCAACCCGACTCGCCGACCAGCCCCAGGGCCTCGCCGGGAGTGATCTCGAAGCTCAGGTCGGGGACGACGTTCACCTCGCCCGCACGCGTCCAGTACGAGATGCGCGCGTGCTCGAGGGCGAGGACGGGCGACTCAGTCACGGAGCCCGATCTCCCGCAGGCCGACGGCGAGGAGGTTGAAGCCGATCACCAGCGAGGAGATGGCCGCGCAGGGAAAGAGCGCCATGTGCGGCCACACCGACATCATGCCGTAGGTGTCCTTGACCATGCCGCCCCAGTCGGGATCGGGGGGCGGGAGCCCGATGCCGAGGAAGCCGAGGGCGCCGATGATCACCACGTTGTAGCCCGTGCGCAGGCACATGTCGACGATGAGGGGCCCGCGCGCATTGGGCAGGATCTCCGCGAGCATGATGTAGAGCGGCGACTCGCCGCGCATCTTGGCCGCGGCCACGTACTCGCGCTCCCGCAGCTCGAGGGTGAGACCGCGCACGATGCGGGCGATGATGGGCGCCTTGGTCAAGGTGAGCACGGCCACGATGTTGACGGCGGAGGAGCCGAAGTGGGCGAGGATGATCATGTAGAGGATGATCACGGGGAAGGACAGCACGATGTCGCACGCGCGCACGATCACCACGTCGACCACGCCGCGGTAATAGCCTGCGGTGAGCCCGAGGAGCGAGCCCAAAATGGCCGCCCCCAGCACGGCGAGCGGCGCCACCGTGAGGACGGTGCGCGCTCCCCACAGGATGCGCGAGAGGATGTCGCGCCCCAGGTGGTCCGTGCCCAGCCAGTGAGCGGCGGAGGGCGTAGGATGCGCCACCGCCAGCATGCTGCTCGCGTTGGGAGGATAGGGCGCGATGACCGGGGCGAGGATGGCGGCGACGACCCAGAACAGCACGAGCCCCGCCCCGATGGCCGCGGGCCTCGACTCCGTGAGACGGCCGAGACGGCGCGCCCACGTCCGCGCGAAGCCGGCGCGCGCCGCTCCGGGGATCGCAGGAAGGCCATTGGCGGTGGTGGGCAGCGCCACGGTGCCCTCAGCTCCTGAGCCGCGGATCGAGCAGACGGTAGGCGAGATCGCCCAGGACCTGCGTCAGCACGGCCACCGTCACCGCCACCAGGGCGCCCACCTCGACGAGGGCGATGTCCTTGAAGAGGGCGGCCTCCAGCATCATCCGGCCGAAGCCCGGATAGGCGAAAACCGTTTCCACCACCACCACGCCCGAGATGAGGTAGTTGATCTGGAGCAGGATCACCGTCACGGGATTGATCATGGCGTTGCGGATGGCGTGCCGGATCACCACGCGGCGAAACGCCATGCCCTTGAGCACGGCGGTGCGGATGTACGGACGCTGCATCACCTCGACCATGGAGGCGCGGATCATGCTCACCACGTAGCCCGCGTCGAACAGCACGATCACCGCCACGGGGAGGACGAGCTGAGAGGCGACGGACCACCCGCCTCCCGCCACCATGGTCGCCGTCCCCGGCAGCCAACCGAGCGCCACCACGAAGATGCTCACGAGGAACACGCCGAGGGCGAACTCGGGAACGGACGCGACCACCGTGCTGAACATGAGCACGGCACGGTCGAGAGCGGAGGACTCGCGCATGCCCGCCACGATGCCGAGGAGCATGGAAAACGGCACGATGCAGGCGAAGGCCAGGGCGGCGAGGAAGGCGGTGTTGGCGAGCCGGCTCCAGATAATGTCCTTCACGGGAACCTTGAAGCGCGTGGAGGTGCCGAGGTCGCCCGAGGCGATGCGGCCCAGGAACTCTACGTAGCGGACGAGCACGGGGCGGTCGAGCCCCATCTGGCGGGTGAGGATGTCGACCTGCTCCTGGGTCGCATAGGCACCGAGGAGCTTCCGCGCCACGTCGCCGGGCGAAAACTCGTTCAGGGTGAAGACGAGGAAGGACACGACGAGGAGCGTGAGGAGGAGGAACGCGACGTGCTTGAGGACGAATCGCGCCACAGTGAGCGCCACCCTACCCCCGTCGGCAGGCGGCGTCAACGGCGCGGCGTCTCCTCCGTCACCATCTTCGCCCGGGCCTTCCGCGCTCACTATCGGAATGAGCGCGAGCGCATGGCGGCGCGGAGCACTGGCCGTTCCGCGGGCTGCCCCGGACGGGCCGGGAGCATCGCAAGCTCGGCAAAGCGTGCGGGGGACAACCGGTGCACACTCCGCGCAGACTCAGGCGAGACGGCCAGCTCGAGAGCACGGGAGGGAGATGCCCGGGCGCCATGTCGCTTACATGCGCAACATCGTCCCTACTGCGGGAGGGCAACCTCGGTGACTAGGCGGTGAGTGGCCTTCGCGCGGTTTCCTGGAAAGACTTCGCCGCCGCCGAGCCCGAACTGGCGGAGACCGGCCGCTCGCTGCTCGAGCAATTCGGGCCGGGGTTGGCCTTCCTCGCCAGCGTCAGGAAGGATGGCGCGCCTCGCCTGCATCCCGTTTGCCCGGTCCTCAGCGGCAACCGGCTTTTCGTCCTCGTCACCGACGCGTCCCCCAAACGCGGCGACCTGGAGCGGGACGGGCGATACGCACTGCAGTCCTTCCCTCAGCCCAAGCCGGGAAGCGACGAGTTCTACCTCGCGGGCACGGCGATCCTCGTGGACGATGCGACCGATCGCGCCGCCATCTTCAGGGACGCGAAGCATCAGGCGCAGCCCTCCGAGATCGCTTTCGAGCTCCGCATCGAACGCGCCATGCACACGCGCTGGGAGTCTCCGCTCACTCCTCAGATGCGACCGGTGCAACGGAAGTGGCGCGCGCCGAGCCGAGGCTGAACCCGCGGTGGGCCGCTGCCCTTCAGAGCTCCTCGACGACCTCGCCTCGGTGCTCGGGGAGGTCCTCACCTGGCCCGGCATCGTTGAGAAGTCGCCCGGCGTGCTCTACCACCGGCGCCAGCCCTTTCTCCACTTCCACCTCATCGAGTGCGGGGGCCGCCGCGCCGACGTCAGGGGACGAGGCGGCTGGACCTCGCTCGATGTGCCACGCCCGATCTCCGCGACGAAACACCTCGCGCTCCGTCGCCTGCTCCTCGCGCGTTACCGCGAGCGCGCACGCTAGCCCGGACTCCTCACGCATGGGGAGCGCGAGACGGCCGGGTCCCGTCGTCGGGGGAGGGGTGCGCTCCGGCGGAGTGGACCCCTCCCCCGCCGCCACCCGGCCGGTCACACGTGCGGCACTCGGGAATGGGCCTGAGTCGGATCAGGGCGAGTCGAAGAGGCGGGGGCGGCGGAAGGTGGGCCAGTCGCCGCTGGGCGAACTAGCCGGATCCGGCGTGGGCCGCAGGAGCGCGAAGATCCAGATCAACGCGACGTAAGGGGCGGACAGCGCGTGGACTCCGACGGCGCTCGCGATCTTGAGGGCACCCGCCTCCACGAAGGGGATGGTGACCACGGTGATGGTGACGGCGATCCAGCCGATCCCCGCGAACCGGCATCGCGCCGCCGCGGCGACGAGGGCGGCGGTGAAGCCGGCCAGGCCCGTCTCCACCTGCCAGAGGGGTAAGCCCGCAAGGTAGCCGACGCCCACCGCGGCGACGGAGGCCGCGATCATGGCCAGGCCCAGGTAGATGTCCGCGATGGACGCGGCCACCGCGAGGGCAACCCCGGCCACCGCGTTGGGAAGGAAGAAGATCTGCCCCACGCCGCGGAGTCCGCCCACGAGGACGAGGAGGAGCGGCGAGGCGGGCGCAGGCGGCACCGAGGGCAGCACGGCGGCGCGGCTCCAGGCGGTGGCCGTCAAGCCGCTCCACAGGATCCAGAAAGTCGGCACGTAGGGGCCGATGACCAGCGGCACGTCCCATGTGGCGAGCACGCGGTGCATGGCGATCGAGAGCAGCGCGACGATGACACCGCCGAGCAGGATCGCCGCGGCGAGACCGGGCCCCACCGCGAAGAACGTCCCGCAGGCGAGGCCGAGGAACCAGCCGTTGAGCTCGGCCAGCCCCGTGCCCAGGAAGGTCGCCGACGCGCCCACCGCGGAGGCGACGAGCCGCGCGAGCACGCTCACCAGGAGGCCCGTCACCGCGAGATGGGGGGCGGCCACGGCGAGGATCACGATGCCCGCGAGGCCAACCCAGGGGTTGTAGGCGAAGAGGGCCTGGCCGATCGCGGAGAGATGCCTCACCACGACCCGGCGAGCCCGAGTCATCACGTCAGACACGCGGTGCCGTCTGCGTCCACTTTCCATTCACGAGGACGTGAGGGCCCCAGCGGAGCACTTCGGGAATCTCCGCGCGGATGGCGAGGTGCCCATGATGACCGCTCTGGGCCGCGGGCTCCAGCCAGAAGCCTTCCGTGGGATCGTAGACGTGGGCCTCGTTCGGCGCTCTCCGCACCACGTTCACCTCGTGGTACACGACGCGCGAGCCGATCCAGTTGAAGGCGGTGGGCATGGCTTCCCACTTGCGCCGCCAGTGGGAGATGCGCTCCTCCGCGCACGTGCGGAGAAGCTGGCCGGGATAGGCGTCGATGCCCTTGGCGCGGAAGAGCTCGAGGGCGAAGGCGCCGAACACACCGCAGTCGATCACCTCGGCCCGCACCGCCTCGCACCACGCGATGGGCCAGCGCGTGGGACCCCACGCCCACCGCTGGGTGATCCAACGCGGACCGGCCATGGCCAGACCATCCGTGGAGGAGAAGTCGTAGGAGCGGCCCATGGCGGTGAGCCAGGCGCGCGCCCGATCGCAGCAGGGGCCGTGATGGGTGAGGGTCGACCCCGAGACCTGCCGCCACTCCTCACGCTCAGGGATACCCGCCACGGCCGAACGCATAGCTCGTGCTCCTTTCGTACGCTCCGGCGTCGCAGATGACGAGGCGATCGCCGATGTCCAGGGTGTGCGGAAGATCGAGCCCCGCGGAGAGGATGTCGTCCTCCATGCAGATGCGGCCGAGCACGCGCACGGGCCCACGCGCCACGGGGACGAGCTGGTCGCCGGCCACGCGGAAGAAGCGGTGCGGGTACACGGAGGCCAGGGGCATCTCGGCGATGCAGGCGTCCATCACCACCTCGTGGATCATGCCGTCCTGGCGGCGCACATCGAGCACGCTCGTGACCATGGCCATGGTCGCCTGGGTCAGGGCGCGCCCTGGCTCCACGTACACTTCGGTAAGGTCGCGAAGCTGCCGCCGCGCCGCGCGCACGATCTCCGCGAAGGGCAGGCGTGCGAAGTCGTCGGGGTGGTAGCCACCGCCCAAGTCGAGGGCGCGGATGCGGCAACCCGCGGCCGCTTCCAGGGCGCGCGCCCACGCGATGGCGGACTCCGCGATGTCGCGCCAGTGGCCGACGCCGATCATGGTGCTCGCCATGTGCACGTGGATGCCGAAATCGCGCGGCGTGGGCAGAGCCGCCACCGCCGCGCAGAGCCGCTCGAAGTCCGCTGGCTCGTCGACGGGCACGCCGAAGCGCGAGCGGCTGCCCGGGATGCGGAGGCGCACGCCCCACAGCCGGTCCCCGCGCCCCGAGGCGACCAGCCGCTCCAGCTCCTCCACGGAGTCGGAGAAAACGACGCGGAGCCCGTCCACCGTCCGCTCGGTGGAGGGCCACCACTTCCCCGGCCCGTTCAGTACGATGTCGCCGGGAAGCCAGCCCGCCTCGAGGGCGCGGCGCACCTCGAGAAGGCTGATGCACTCGGCGAGCATGCCGGCTTTGCGGGCGAGCATCAGGTACTCCGCGTCGGGGCTCGTCTTGAGGCTGTACGCATAGCGCAGGGCGATGCCGTCGATGGGGGACACGGCGTGGAGGCGCGCGAAGGCCGCCTCCGCGGTGCGGGGCAGGAACAGGCGCTGCGGCGTCGCCACCACGGAGGCGATGGCCCGGAGGTCCGCCTCTGTCTCCGGCGACAGCGTGGGCGGCGCCGCGCCCAGCGGCTCGTCGGGCACGAGCTTCGGCACGATGGCGGCCAGCGAGGCGCCGTACTTGCCGTGAGTGCCGAATGGCCCGTGCTCGGGCTCGGCGGGCAGCGGCAAGGGCAGGCCCGCGCGCACCGGCACCTCGAGGACCACGCGCGTGAATTCCGGCTGGGCGGAGAGCGCGCGCGGACCGTCCGCCAGCCCGAGGGCGCGGCGCACGAGGGCGGCGGGCAGGTTGCGTCCCGCCAGCGTGGCGCCGTGCACCCACGCGGGGAAGCGGGGGTTCCACTCGAGCCACCATAGCCGCCCGTCCACGTCGCGCAGCAGCTCGATCTCCGCGCCGCCTGTCCAGCCGATGGAGCGCACGGCCGCCTCGATGGGGGCGAAGAGCTCGGGCGGGAGGTCGGCCACGTGGCCGGCCCAGGTCTTGCCCTCCGGCGTGGTGATGCGCTTGCGCATGTAGAGCGCGTCACACAGCTGCCCATCGTAGGCGGCGAGGCAAATCGATTCCTCGTACCCGCGCACGTGGACCTGGAGAGAGAGGCGATCGGTCTGCCAGCCGTTCTTCAGGGAGATACGGGCATGTTCGAGCTGACGCCAGTCGCCCACGGGCACCGCCTCGTGATACGGGCCCTTGATCCATACGCGCCAGGAGTGCGCGCGGCAGAACGCGTAGATTTCCTCGTCGGAAGCGGAGAGATCCAGCGAGGGCGCGATCTCGAAGGGCAATAGCTCGGCCACGCTGGGCCGCGGCTTGCGACTGGGGGCGAGCGCTTTCTCGCACGGCGCGAGCAGCAAGGGATGAATGGGCAAGCTACGAGCGAGCCAGGCAACCTCCAAGTCGAGCGTGGGAATCCACAGGGCGCCGCGGTCGAGTTCGGCCTGGACCTCCTTCGCGTACAGATCCTCTTCGATGAGGTCCCACGGCGGCTTGAGCCAGGTCGCGTCGAAGACTTCGTGATGGAGGCCGGAGCTCCCTGCCCAGTAGTCGACACCCATGAGGCGGGCCGCGGGGAATGCCGCGCGCAGGGAGCGCGCCACACCGAGTCCCGCGGAGGGGCTGGGACCCGAGTAGAGGCCGGATACGAAAACCGTTTCTCTCATCGCTGTCGACCGCTTCGGGAGGGCTCGTCCGTCGCCATCTCTCGTCGCCGAGCGTCGCAGCAGCGCGGCGCAGAGTCATCGAGTATCGGCCGGCGAGACTCGCGCGGCACGGTCGATGCCGCAAGAAGGGAGCCAATTTTCGAATGTCTTTAGGGACGATGCCTTGCCCGGCGGCACAGAATCGCCGCCCGACGCTCCGTAAAGAAGGTCGACAGAGCGCTAGCGGGAGCTCACGGACGAAGGAGCAGCCGCGAAGGCGCGGAAGGCGAGGAGAGCGACGGCGCCGAAGCCTACCGCGAGGACGCCGAGCGCGGTCTCCATCCCCGCGCGATCCACGAGGGCGCCGACGGGCGGCCCCGCCACTACGAAGGAGAGCCGGAACATGAGCGTGGCGATCGAGAGCACACTCGCTCGATCCTCGGGCGGCGCATCGTGCTGCATGACGGTGGCGAGGATCGGTCCCTGCAACCCTCGGATGGTCATGAAGCAGAGATAGAAGACGATGCTCCATGCCGCCGGGATCACGGACAGCCCCAGGTAGCCGAGGGGCACGAGCAGGCAACACAGGAGCAGGCTCTGGCTGACGCCGATGACGGTCGCTACCCGCGCGCTCGACAGGGAGACGCAGGCGAGCCAGACGTGCGCACACGCCCACAGTGGGCCGAACCACGCCGTGGGAATGCCGCGCGCCTGCATGACGGGCTGGATCAGCCAGATCACGACGAACGTGGAGAGCCCGAGAGCAACGCTCAGCGCCATGGCCGCACGCAGCCGGCGATGATGCCAAAGCGTGAAGCCGATGATATGCCAGGCGCGCGCCGCATGTGAGCGGCCGCCCGCCACGGGGATTCGCGGCGCTTCGCGCAGGAGCACGGCAGCGACCCAGGCGAGGGCCGCGCTCGGCACCTGGAGCCAGAACGGCAAGCGCGGCGCCACCGCGTAGAGCCAGCCTCCCGCGGCGGCGCTGAGCGCCTC
>DATGCY010000008.1:0-5580 GCA_035311385.1 Candidatus Methylomirabilota bacterium | reverse complement strand
TGGTCTCGCTGCGCGACGACGGCTGGGCGAAGGCCCGCGTCGGTATCACGACCGTCGAGGAGATCCTCCGGGTGACGCAGGAGGAAGACGGCTAGGTCGCCTCTTCGGCGGGCCCGCTGGCAACTCGCTTTTACGGTTCGTCTCGTCGGTGTCGCCGCTCACCCCTTTGCATCGCAGAACCGCCGCACGGACCGGAAAATCGGACCCGATCTCCTTAGAGGGCAGGACTGCCCGCAAATCTTGACGGGCCGGAGCGGCCCGGCGCACTATCGGTCGTGAGCGGAGCGATCTGAGCTTTTTCCGCTCTTCGGAAAGGCGGTGGCGTGCCGTTCTTCGCGTACAAGGCAGCTGACCGGCGGGGCCAGACGGTGGACGGCGTGATGGAGGCGGTCGACGCGCGCAGCGTCGTCGAACAGCTCCAGCGCGATGCGTACTTTCCCATCGAGGTCGCTCCCCAGCGCGAGCGCTTTAGCATGGCGAGCCTCGCGCGCACGCCCCTCCGTTCGCGCGGTGTCCCCGGACGTGACCTCGTCGCGTTCACCCAGCAGCTTGCCACCCTCCTCGAGGCCGGCCTCCCCCTCGATCGCGCCCTCGGCATCCAGGAAGGCCTCGCCGCGAACGGCCGCCTCCGTGCCATCACCGAGGACGTGCGAAAGAGCGTCCGCGGAGGAACGTCCCTCGGCGAGGCTCTCGCCAAGCATCACCCTCGTCCATTTTCGCGCCTCTACGTCAACATGGTGCGGGCCGGCGAGAAAGGCGGAGTGCTCGAGCAGACCCTCCGTCGCCTCGCCGAGTTCCTGGAGGAGGCGCAGGAGTTCCGCGACGCGCTTCTCTCCGCGCTGATCTATCCGAGCCTCCTCGCCGCGGTGGGGGGCGCCGCCGTCATCTTCCTCATGACCTTCGTGATCCCGCGCTTCGCGGACATCTTCCGCGATCTTGGGAGCGCGATTCCCCTGCCCACGCAGGTCCTTCTCTCCATCAGCGCCTGGATTCGCGCGTATTGGTGGGCCATCGCGGGTGCCGCCCTCGCCGTGGCCCTCGCCGTGCGCGTGTGGGTCTCCGCTCCGCGCGGGCGACTGCAGGCCGATCGCCTGCTTCTCTCGCTGCCCGTGCTGGGTCCGCTCACCTTGCAGACCGAGGTCGCGCGCTTCTCCCGCATCACGGGCACGCTCCTCAAGAGCGGCGTGCCCATGCTGGGCGCCCTCGCCGTGGTGAGGGAGATGATGGGCAACCAGGTCCTCGCCCATGCCGTGGACGGCCTGGGCGACGGCGTCCGGGGCGGAGCGGGACTCTCCAAGCCCATGGCAGATTCGCGGATCTTCCCGGTCTTGGCCATCCACATGGTCAAGGTCGGGGAGGAGACGGGACGCCTCGACGAGATGCTGCTCAAGGTCGGGGCCACTTTCGAGAGCGACACCAGGAAAACCCTGAAGCGACTGATCTCCCTGGTCGAGCCCGGGATCATCCTCGTCATGGGTCTGGTGGTCGGCTTCATCGTGGTCGCGATGCTCATGGCCATCCTGTCCATCACGGACATCCCCATTTGACGCACTGCTCTTGACGCACTGCTTTCGTTGACGTCAGGACGCCTCAAAGGCAATAATCGAGACCGCATGAGGCACCCAATTCGTATGGGGCGAGCCCTGCGGTCCCGCACACGTTTTCTCCTCGATTCCCGCGGGTTTTCCCTTATCGAGCTCCTGGTGGTCATCATCATTCTGGGCCTCCTCGCGGGCTTGGTCGGCCCCAGGCTATTCGGTCGGGTCGGCCAGTCCAAGCAGGCGGCGGCCCGGGCCCAGATCGAGCTCTTCAGCGCAGCCCTCGACCAGTACCGGCTCGACGTCGGGTCCTACCCCCCGTCGGCAGCCGGACTCGATGCGCTGGTGAAGAACCCCAACGCGCCAAACTGGAACGGGCCCTACCTAAAGAAAAACCTCGTACCGGTCGATCCTTGGGGCAAGCCATATCAGTACAAGTGCTGCCCAGGAGATCACGGTGACTACGATATCTGGACCCTCGGGGCCGACGGTGCGCCGGGCGGCGAGGGTGAGAACGCGGACGTCTCCTCCTGGACCGTCTCGAAATGACGGCAGCCCGGCCCCGGGGCTTTACCCTCATCGAGGTGGTGGTCACCCTGTTCGTCCTCACCCTGGCCGCCACCTTGGTAGGCCCCTCGGTGGTGAGTGGAGTGGAGGCGCTGAAGGCGCGCACGGAGGCGGCGGGCCTGGCCACTTTCCTGCGCGGGGCGCGCGAGCAGGCCGTGACCCACAAGCGGGCCTACGAGGTCCGGGTAAAGAGCGAGGAAGGCATTGTCGAGATGCGGACGGGGGACACCGTACCCGCCATACGAAAGCTCGGCACCGGCGTGCGCGTGACCGTCGAACCGCCCGCCCGCGCCATCACCTTCCTGCCTCAGGGCTTCTCGAGCGGAGCGCGGCTCCGCGTGGAGCTCGGACGCCGCGTCTACCTCGTCACCGTGGATCCGCTCACGGGCCGCGTTTCCACCGCCCGGATGGACGCGTGAGCGCGCGCGCCCAGAACGGCTTCACCCTGCTCGAGGTACTGGTCGCTCTGGTCATTCTCAGCCTGGCCGTGGTCACGTTCATCCAGCTCGCGTCCCAGGGCCTGCGACTCCTGCGGGTGTCCGGCGAACATCAAGAGGCGGTGATGCTCGCGGACCGCCTGACCCGCGCCGCCGACCCGAGTGGCGAGAGCATAGAGACAGGCCACGAGGGCGCATTCGACTGGGAGCGCCGCACCAAGTTCGTGCCCATGCCGCCCGATCTCGGATCGATCGGCAACAATGCGCCACGCTTGCTCTCGCTGTCGGTGGTCGTGAAATGGGGCGGCCGCTCCGTGGAGATCGCCACTCTACGCCTCGCTCGCGCCACGGCCACGCCATGACCCGCGAGCAGCGCGGCTTCACGCTCGTGGAAGTGGTGATCGCCCTCACCATCATGGCCACGCTCCTCGTGGTGCTCTTCGCCTGCCTGCGCGTGGGACTCGTGGCGTGGCAGCGCGGCGACGAACGCTCCCAGGCGCTGGAGCGGGCGCGCAGCGTCAACCAGGTGGTCACGCGAGCCCTCGCCGGCACGTATCCGTACCAGGCTGCCGCCTCGGGCCGGGAGCCTGCCCGCCTGCTCTTCGAGGGCGAGCCAGAGCGCATCGGCTTCGCTACGACCGTGCCGCCTCTCCCCTCCGCCGACCCCGTGGCCTTCACCGCGGTGACCTTGACGCTGACCACCGGCGCGGGGGGCGGCCTCGCCGTGAGCCAGAAGGTGCTGCCCAACGAGAAGCCCTTCGACAAGGATCTTCGTCCCATCTTCGTGGACGGCGCCGTCACGCGCATCCGCTTCCGCTACCTCAAGGAGGCCAACGGGGAGTGGATGGAGCACTGGGACGGGGCGCTGGAGAAGGCTCTGCCCGTATCCATCGAGGTGACGCTGACCATCGTCCAAGGGGGGCACGCCGTGGAGCAGCCGCCCCTCATCGTCTCCGTGCCGGTGACGAGCTGATGCGCAGCGCGCGCGGATTCGCGCTCCTCTCCGTCATACTCGTGCCGGTGCTGCTCGCCGTGGTGGTGATGAGCTGATGCGCAGCGACCGCGGATTCGCCCTCCTCTCCGTCATACTCGTGCCGGTGCTGGTCGCCGTGGTGGTGATGAACTGATGCGCAGCGACCGCGGATTCGCGCTCCTCTCCGTCATGCTCGTGCTGGCGCTTCTCGCCGTGGTGGTGACGGAGTTCGCGATGACCACGCGGCTCGAGAGCTCCATGATCCGTGCCTACCGCGACGGCGTCCTGGCCACGCACCTCGCGGAGGCGGGGGTGCAGCAAGCGCTCCGGGAGATCCAGGGTCCGGGCACCTTGGTCGCGCTCGACCTAGACGGCACCCTCACTTTCTACCGTGCGAGCGATCCCGCGGCGACGCCCGTCAAGGTGAGCCCCCTGCCACGACAAAAGGTGCCGCTCGGCGCGGGCGAATTCTCCTACCGCATCACCGACGAGGAAGCGCGGATCAACGTCAACACCGCCACGCCCGACCGGATCGAGAGCCTCCTCATCTCGATGGGCCTCGACAAGCAGGTGCGAGATGTGGTGGGGGACTCGCTCCAGGACTGGAAGGATCCCGACGATCTCCATCGTGCCAATGGCGCGGAGAGCGAGGACTACTACCTGAAGCTGCCCGTGCCCTATCGCGCGAGGAACGGCGCGCTTCAGGACACCGCGGAGCTGCTCCAGATCCGCGGGGTGACGCGCGAGATCTACACGGGCGCCGACGGACATCCCGGACTGGCCGATCTCGTCACCGTGGTGGGCCGCGACACCGTGAACATGAACACCGCTCCGCCCGCCGTGCTCACCGCGCTCGGGCTCTCGGCCGCGGAGATCAGCGAGATCGTCGCCACGCGTGTCCGCGTACCCTATGCCGTGGTGCCCGCCCGGTTCGGGGGCAAGGGGCTCGGGGTGAGCAGCGCAACCTTCCGGATCGAGGCGGAGGGCCGCGTGGGCGGTGAGCCGCGCGCCCGGCTCGTGGCCATCGTGCAGCGCCAAGCGCAGCTCACCATCACGGGTGGGAGCAGCTCCAAGATCCCCCTGCTCTCGTGGCGGCTGAGCGAGCCATGAAGATGCGCGCGGGGATCCTGGTCGATGAGACAGCGGTGACGCTCGCCATCGTGTCCGGACGCGGGCCGGTCGAGTGCTTCAGGTTCGACGCGGACGAAAACGCGGGGCCGCTCATCGCCACCGAGTTAGAGCGGCGCGGCTTCAAGCGGCGCCGACTTCGGGTGGGGCTGGATCGTAGCCTCGCCGTGGTCAAGATTCTCGAGCTGCCGCGCTCCGAATCGGTGGACCTCTCGCAGATGGTCCGCTTCGAGCTGGAGCGACACGTTCCCTTCCCGCCGGAGGATATCGCCTGCGACTGGAGCTCGAACCCCGGGCGCGCGAACGGCCCCCTGCGCGTGCTCGTCGCTGCTTGCGAGCCCCGCCGCCTCGATCACGCCGTGCGGCTCGTGAGTGAGGCGCGGCGGCGTCCCCTGGCCCTCTCCGTGGCCTGCCACGATCTCCGCTCGCTCCTCCCCCGCACCATCGCCCCCGTGCGCGTGGTGTGGGCTCATCGCCACGACGGGCGGACCGATCTGGTCTTCCTCGGCCGGGGCACCGTGCGCCTGAGTCGCGTCATCCCCGCCGAGACTCCGCAGGAACTGGTACGCGAGATCCAGCGCAGCATCGGCCTGCTTCAGTGGCGAGACTGCGCGGCGCTCTGGATCTCCGGCGACGAGGTGGACCGCTTCATCTCGGCGCCCGTGCTCTCGGAACTCCACACCGCCGTCTCCGAGCCGCCCTTCGGGCAGTTAGGCCAGGCCCTCGTCGACTCGCTGCCCGAGGATCGACGCGGGGCCGCCATGCTTGCCCTCGCCGTGGCCGTGGGCTCGCGGCATCCGCGCATCAATCTCCTGCCTACCGGCCTGCGCCCGCTCCGGGCCTCGCGCGGGCAGCTGGTCACCGGCCTCATGCTCTGCCTCACCATCCTCCTCGGGCTCGGCTACCTCGGTGCGCAGGTCTGGCAGCGGGCGCGCTA
>DATGCY010000007.1:0-10505 GCA_035311385.1 Candidatus Methylomirabilota bacterium | reverse complement strand
GCGCCCGCGGGAAGTTGGGGTCCTGAGTGGCGTCGGGAATCCAGGTCGCACGCCCGCTCTCCCAGACACGTCCGGGCAGGCCGATGCCGGAAGAAAATACGCTGCGGCGGTTCACCTCGGTGAATTCTTCGAGGGCCTTGGACATCGTCGTCCACATCTCTGCACACCGCAGCACGCCCGCCTCACGGTCCAGGGCCCAGCGCGCGCCCAGCACCCAGTCGAGGCTTTCCCCGACCGCGCGGAGGATTTGCGGCATGGCCTCTGCGGAGGTCCGCGACTCGACGAGGATGCGCGTGGAGGCGTATTGCGTGGCGAGGCGCCGCTCGCCGATCTGACGCCGATGGTCCGCGCGATTGAGCGACCGCGACGCGACCGCGGTCACCGCCGCGAAGACCAGAATGTTCGCGACGGCCAAGAGGGCCAGGCCGACCTCGGCGCTGAAGAAACCCGCGCGGTGGCCGAAAAGCCAGAGGCCGCTCAACACCGCGGGAATCGCGGCCGCGACGGGAAGAACCCGACGGGCGAGCCGACCGCCCATGTGGTCGCTTACGACGGCCGCCATGAGGCCGCCGTCCGGCCGGGCGCACAGGGTGGCCACGCCGAGCGCCAGGAACGCGATGGCGGTGGGCAGCGCCATCGGAATGTAGCTGCCGATGCCGTATAGCTCGCCCACGGCGTACACATAGCCCAGGAGTGACGTGAGGGCGATCGCGGTAGGCAGGAGCGCCACAATCTGGGCTGGGCGGATGCCCCGCCGCGACTCCCAGCCGAACAAGAGGAGCGCACCGCCGACCAGGACGAAGTTGAGCGCCGTGTTGGGAGCAATCCGGTTGTTGCCGAGCCGCGCGCGGAACAGCAGCTGATCGAGGCCGATGTTCGCGCCCATTACGTACCCGAGGATAGTCACGATGCCGATAGCGGCCACGGCGCCCGCCGCGACCCAGGCCGCCCGGCGCATCCACGGGCGGCGGGACCCGGCCCTCTCCGCCTCGAGGAGCCAAAGCGAGGCGGCTGCAAGCAGGAAGCCGAGGGCGGTGAACGGATTCATGGCGACGCGACCGGGCAAAACGCTCTTGAGGGCGTCGACGTCGACCTGCCATCCCACGAGCGCGAGGCCGCCGATCAGCAGGACAAGCCGGAGGAGCGCTCGCGAAAGTGCGCGCAGGGCGGCGACCCGTCGCGAATCGAGCTGCTCTTCGGCGCCGTGCTCGTCGCTCATGCGCCGGCAGCTCCCGCGTTCCGGCGCAGGAGCCAGGCGCGCACGCGCGCCCGCACGTGGGCCGGCCGGAACGGCTTCGTCAGGTAGTCGGTGACGCCTGCTGCGAAGCCGGCCGCCGTGTTCTCGGAGCCGGACTGCGCGGTAATCAAGACCACGGGCGTCGCGGCCAGTTCCGGATCGGCGTCGCCCCGCAACGCCCGCGTCACCTCGACCCCGCTGGCGCGCGGCATCTGCCAGTCGAGGAGCAGCAGAGCCGGGCGCTCGGCGCGTGCGAGATCGAGGGCCGCCATGCCGTCGTCCGCCGTCACCACGCGGAAGCCGTCCGATTCGAGGCTTGCGCGCAGCAGCATCACGATGGATGGATCGTCGTCGGCCACGAGAATGGTCTCGCCCGTTGCGCGGCTCGGGGCCGTGGTTGGACGCGCAGCGGAAGCCGGCGCGCCCGCACCCTCGACGAGGTCCACCACCTGACCCTCCGCCGCGGCGAACACCTCCAGCTGAGCTCCCGATGCTGCCACCCGCTGCCGGCAGGACTCGATCAGGCTATCCACCCCCGCATCGTCCCTCATGGGATCGTGATGGTAGACGGCAAGGCGCCGCACACCCGCTGCCAGCGCGTAGTCCACCGCGCACTCCGCCGGGGTATGGCCCCAGCCGATCTTCTCGCGATACTCGCCGAGATCGTACTGCGCGTCGTGGATGACGAGATCGGCCCCGCGGAGGAACTCCACGTGCCGAAGGTCCTCCCGGTGCGCCAAGGACTTACCGCCGGCGCCTTCCGAAGCCCACGGCGTGTGCGGCTCGTGGTCGGAGGCGTAGACGACGATCACGCCGCCCACCTCCAGCCGATAGCCGAGGGCAAGAGCAGGATGGTTCAAATACTTGGCGACGACTCGTACGTCCTCCACCGAGAAGCTCCCCTCGACGAGGTCGTGGTAGCGGATCGTGGCCCCGAGCTGTGCGAGCGTCACGGGAAAGTACGTGTACTCCATCTGCCCGGCCAAGGTCTGCTCGAGCTGCTGCCCGAGCCCACCGGGAGCATAGATGTCCCACTCATGGCCACGGCCGAAGAGCGGGGCGAAGAAGGGGAACCCCTGGATGTGATCCCAGTGGGTGTGGGTAATCATCAGATGCCCGCGCACGGGCGCGCCACTGCCCATGAGCGCCTGTCCGAGGCCGTGGGCTCCCGTGCCGCAGTCCAGCACGATGAGCGTGCCCGCGGCCGTGCGCACCTCGACGCACGAGGTGTTTCCGCCATAGCGGAGCGTGCCCGGCCCCGGCTTGGCCAGCGATCCTCGGGTGCCCCAGAATCGAATCTGCATCCGTGTCCCTGACGGACTTCGAGGGTGGACTTCCAGGGGACGGTAGCGCAGGGCCGACGCGAGGGCAAGCAAGGGGCAACGCCCGTCGACGTCAGCGCCGGACGGCTCCCGTGCACGCGCGCCACAGCCGGCCTGGACTCAGCGGCAGCTCGTCGGGCTCGACGCCGAGCGGGGCCAGGGCATCGGCCACCGCATTGGCCAGCACGGCGGCGGGCCCCAGGGTGCCGCCCTCACCCACGCCCCGCACACCGGCCAGGTTGGCTGCCCGTTCCTCCACATGCTCGGTCTCGAAGGACGGGATCACAGCGGCCGTCGGCACCGCGTACTCCATGAAGGTGCCAGTAAGGAGCTGGCCCGCCTCGTCGTAGACCAGGTGCTCCGCCAGCGCTCCGCCGATCCCCTGGGCGATCGCGCCGTGCATCTGCCCCTCGACGATCAGTGGATTGATGATGCGTCCTGTGTCCTCCACGCATACCCAGCGTCGGATGGCGATGTGGCCCGTCTCCGGCTCGACCTCCACGATGGCCGCCTGGGCGCCCGCGGCGAACGTGCCGCGGATGGGATCGTAGAAGCGCGTGGCGTCGAGGCCAGGCTCGAGGTCGGGAGGGAGGCGATGCGTCTCGAGATGCGCGATCCGCGCGATCTCCGTCATGGCCAGCGCGCGCCCCGGAACGCCCTTCACGGCGGCCCAGCCGTCGGCCATCTCCAGGTCTTCGACGGCCGCCTCCAGCGCGTGCGCGGCGATGCGGAGCGCCTTGTCGCGCACGGCTCGCGCCGCCCGGATGCCCGCGCCGCCCCCGATCACGGCCTGGCGCGAGGCGAAGGCGCCGAGGCCGAATGGCGTGGCGTCGGTGTCGCCGAGCACGACGCGCACGGTGTCGATGGGCACACCGAGCTCGCCCGCCACGAGCTGGGCCATGGTCGTCTCGAGCCCCTGGCCCTGTGAGGTGACGCCGGCGAGCACGGTGACGGCGCCCGAGGGATCCATGCGCACCGTGACGCCCTCGTGGCCCGTGCGAAAGGGCATGCGCGGTCCGGCAGAGGCGGCCTGCCCGAGGCCGGTCAGCTCGGTGTAGACAGCGAAGCCTACGCCCACATATCGTCCCTCGCCTCGAAGCCGCGTTTGCTCCGCACGAAAGGCTTCGTAGTCGATCGCGCTCACGGCCTTCTCGAAGCAGACGGGATAGGTCCGGCTGTCGTGCACGAGCCGGGTCGCCGATGTATACGGCAGGTCGCCGGCGCCAATCAGGTTGACGCGTCGGATCTCCACCGGGTCGAGGCCGAGAGCGCGGGCGCCCAGATCGAGAAGGCGTTCCATCACGAAGGTGGTCGCCGGCCGCGCCACCCCGCGGTAGGGTCCGGCCGGCGTGGTATGGGTCGCCACCGCCGTCACCTCGCAGCGATAGTTTGCGAGCCGGTAGGGGCCGGTCAGCAGGCCGCCCGCCATCAGCGCCTCGATGCCTGCCGTCCACGGCGTCACCGAGTAGGCCCCGGCGTTGCAGAGCGCGCGCACGTCGAGAGCGAGCAGCCGGCCCTCCGCGTCGAAGCCAGCCTTGATGTGATAGTGATGATCGCGCGCATGCGCCGAGGCCTGCAGGCCTTCGCGCCGCTGCTCCACCCATTTCACGGGCCGGCCCAGGCGCATGGCGAGGACGCAGAGGGCGACGTCCTCGGGATAGAGCATGGTCTTCACGCCGAAGCCGCCGCCCACATCGGGGGCGACGACGCGGATGCGGTTCTCCGGCAGCCCGAGGATCTCGCCAAGCAGATGGCGCACGAGATGCGGCACCTGTGTCGCCGACCAGAGCGTGAGCTTCTCCTCGGCCGCGCTCCACTCGGCGAGACCGGCGCGGCCTTCGAGCGGCGCCGCGCAGTGTCGGTTCGTCCGAAAGCTCCGCTCGACCACCACGGTGGCGATCTCCAGGGCGCGGTCGACGTCGCCCGCCTGGAAGCGGCGGACGAGATAGGCGTTGCCGGGAGCTTCCTCGTGCACCCTCGGCGCGTGGTCATGGGTCGCGCGTAGCACGTCGACCGCCGCATCCAGCGGCTCGTAGTCCACCGTCACCAGGCCTGCGGCGTCCTCGACGCTGTAGCGATCGGCGCCCACGATGGCGGCGAGCGCTTCGCCGGCAAAGCGGGCGACCGGCCACGCGAGGACAGGCTGCGCGGTCTCCGCATAGCCCGGCAGTGCTGATCGCGCGCGGATGCAGAGCCCGGTGAAGGCCGGATCGCGCCCCGTGACTACGGCCGCGATGCCGGGCTGCGCTGCCGCGGCCGCCGCGTCGATCGCCCGCACGCGCGCGTGAGCGTGAAGGCTCCGCACGAAGGCCACGTGGAGGAGACGCGGCAGCTCGACGTCGCCGACGTAGCGGCCGCGCCCGGTGAGGAGGCGCGGATCCTCCCGCCGACGGACGGGCGCGCCGATAGTCACCGCGGGCTCACCATGGGGTAGGACTCTACCCCGCTTCACACTTCTTTACCTCCGCAACATCGCTCCTTCATGCCGGCCCTCGATCCTGCGGGCCGGCGAGGGTGAGCGTGACGGGTCACGTACCGGAGAGTGTCATGCAGAGAGCAGACGGCGAGTTGACCGCGGGCGACTATCGAGACCTCAGTGCCTCGCGAGCCGTCCCCTTGGCGACGTGGGCGGGTCTCGCCGGCGTGATGGGGCTGGGGCTCGGGCTCCGGCTCTGGCGGCTTGGGCAGAACGGCTACGGCACGGAGTACTACAGCGCGGGCATCCGGAGCATGATGGACAGCCCGCACAACTTCCTCTTCAACTCCTTCGACCCCGCCGGATTCGTCTCGCTCGACAAGCCGCCGGTTGCCCTCTGGATCCAGGTGGCGAGCGTGAAGCTGCTGGGCTTCAGCGGGCTGGCCGTGCTCCTGCCCCAGGTGCTCGAAGGCCTCGCCGGCGTCGCTCTCGTCTACTGGCTCGTGGCGCGTCGCTTCGGCGAGGGCGCGGGCCTGCTCGCCGCGCTCTTCCTCGCCGTCACCCCGATCAGCGTGGTCATCGATCGCTCGAGCAACACGGACAGCTGTCTCGTGCTGGTGCTGCTGCTCGCGGCGTGGGCGCTCTGCGTGGCCACGGAGCGCGGAAGCGGCACGCTCCTCGCGCTGGCCATGGCCCTGATCGGGGTCGGCTTCAACGTGAAGATGCTGGCCGCGTTCGTGGTCCTGCCCACCTTCGCGCTCCTCTACTTCGCGGCCGCTCCTCTCCCCTGGCCTCGGCGTCTCGCCCATCTCCTCGTTGGCGGGGCGGTGCTGGTCGTCGTCTCGCTCTCCTGGGTCGTGTTCTACGACCTGACGCCGGCCGAGCGACGACCGTTCGCAGGGAGTAGCCGATCCAACTCGATGATCGAGCTCGCCGTCGGCCACAACGGCCTGGAACGCTTCGTGCGTCGCCGTGGCATGCTCGCGCGCGGGCCGCGCGACGGCGCGGCCATAGCCCAGGACCAGCCGGGGGCAGCCGCCGGGCCTGCGGTCCCGCGATGGCGCCGTCTCGACAATATTCCGGTCGGCCCGCTGCGGCTGGCCGATCGTCACCTGGCCGGACAGATGGCGTGGCTCCTGCCCCTCGCGGTGGCCGGCGCGGCCGTGCTCGCCGTCCGCCGCGAACGCCGGTGGCCCCTCGGGCGCAACGAGCAGGCGTGCGTGCTCTGGGCGGGCTGGGCGCTCACCTACGCGGTCGTCTACAGCGTCGCAGGCGGAATCTTCCACGCCTACTATCTGGTGACCATGGCTCCGCCGCTGGCCGCGCTCGCCGCTATCGGCGTGACGAAGCTCTGGTTACGCTACCGGGAGGGCGGACCCGCCGCGCCAGTCCTGCCGGCAACGCTGGCCATCACGGCGGCCTGGCAGCTCTTCATCTGGTACGGTGACCTGCCCCGCACGGAACTTTTGCGCGACTGGCGCGCATGGCTCTGCCTCGCCATGCTCGCGGGCGCCCACGGCGCCAGCGGGGGCCTCCTCGTCGCGCTCGGTCGCCGCGTGAGCCGGCCATCGCCGAGGCTCACCGTGGCGCTCGGCATCGCGCTCGGCGCGCTCCTCGTCACCCCCTTCGCCTGGTCGCTCGGCGCCGGCTTCGGCCGCACCAACGTCATGCTGCCCTATGCCGCGCTGCCCGGCGCGCCGGCCCGTGACGATCTTCCCGTCTGGCAGGGCGGCAACCGCATCGCTCGAGACGCTCGGCTCCTCGCGTTCCTGAGGGCCAATCGCCACGGCGAGCGTTATCTGCTCGCCACGCTCAACTCGAGGCTCGCCGCTCCCGTCATCATCGACACGGGCCTGCCCGTCATGGCCATCGGCGGCTTCATGGGCGCCGACCCCATCCTCACCCCGGAGCAGTTCGCCGTGTTGTCCGCGAACAGCGCCGTGCGCTTCGTCCTCCTCGGCGGCGATTTTGCTCGCCGGGCGGGCGGAGAGTCGCCGCAGCGGGCCATCGTCGACTGGGTCAAGGCGAACGGCGCGCTCGTGGACCCCACCCTCTGGCGCTCGACGCGCGGGCGGACGGACCGTCCGGAGCGCGTCGCGCCCCCCGAGCTCTACGATCTCCACCCTTCCGCCGGACTCGCTCCGGCCGCCACGGGATGATCATGCTGATCTCCATCGTGATTCCCGTCTACAACGGCGCCCGTACGATCGGTCCCCTCGTGGAACGACTGACGGAGACCATGCGGGATCGCCCGCTCCAGATCGTCCTCGTCGACGACGGCAGCCTCGACGCGAGCGACGCGGTGTGCCGCGGCCTGAGCGCGCGTCACGCAGGCACGGTGACCTACGTAAAGCTCGGGCGCAACTTCGGCGAGCACAACGCGGTGATGGCCGGGCTCTGGCACGCCCGCGGCGACTACGCGGTCATCATGGACGACGACTTCCAGAATCCGCCCGAGGAGGTCTCGCGTGTGGTCGATCATGCCATCCGTCACGGTTATGACATCGTGTACACCCGCTCGCCGGTGAAGCACCATCATTGGCTCCGCAATCTGGGCAGCCGCCTGAACGATCGCGTGGCCAACTTCATGCTCGACAAGCCGCGGACCCTGTATCTGTCGAGCTTCAAGTGCCTGAGCCGCTTCCTCGTCGATCAGATTCTCCGCTATCGCGGCCCCTATCCCTACCTCGACGGGCTCGCCCTGCGCTGCACGCGGAACATCGGGACCATCGAGGTGCGTCATGCGCCACGGCGCGAGGGGCGCTCCAACTACACGCCGCGGAAGCTGCTCCGCCTCTGGCTCAACATGTTCGTGAACTTCTCGGTGATGCCACTCCGGGTGAGCACGGTGGTGGGGCTGGCGTGTAGCGTGCTTGGGCTCGGCCTGGGGTTCGAGGCACTGGTGGAGCGCATGGTGCGGCCCGGCCTCCCGATCGGCTGGGCTTCGGTGATCGTGCCCGTGGTGCTCTTCTCGGGCGTGCAACTCGTGATGCTGGGCCTGCTCGGCGAGTACCTCGGCCGGCTCTTCCTCACAGAGAACCAGACGCCGCAGTTCGTGGTGCGGGAGGTCGTGGAGTCGCCCGTTCCCTTGCCGTCCTCGCCAGCCCGAGAGGTGCATGCCTCGTGACGAGCCTGCTCGATACCTTCCACGACAAGCAGGTGCTGATCACGGGCGGGCTCGGCTTCCTCGGGAGCAACCTCGCCATCCGCCTGGTCGCCCTTGGAGCGCGGGTCACCCTCCTCGACGCCATGCTCGACAACCACGGCGGCAACGTCTTCAACGTGGAGCCGATCCACGACCAGGTCACGATCAACCTGAGCGACATCCGCGACGAGTCGAGCCTCAAGTACCTGGTCACCGGGAAGGACTACATCTTCCATCTCGCGGGGCAGAACGATCACGTGCTGAGCCTGCAGGATCCCTTCCCTGACATCGACATCAACATCAAGGGATCGGCGGTGCTGCTCGAGACCTGCCGGCGCGTCAATCAGGGGGCACGGCTCGTCTACGGAGGCACCCGGGGTGAATACGGGCGGGCGGTGATGCTGCCGGTGGCGGAGGATCATCCCATCCGTCCGCGCGGCATCTACGAGCTGTCGAGCCTCACCGCCCAGCAGCTCTTCCAGATCTATCACGAGAACCACGGCGTCGCTTCGGTCACCCTGCGTCTCACCAACATCTACGGCGAGCGCGCTCAAATGCAGCACAGCCGCTTCGGGGTAGCCAACTGGTTCGTACGGCGCGCTCTCGACGACGAGACCATCGAGGTGTTCGGCGACGGCTCGCTCCTGCGCGACTTCGTCTACGTGCAGGACGCAGTGGAAGCGATGATCCGCTGCGCGGCCACCGAGGAGGCGTACGGCGAGGTCTTCAACGTGGGCAATAGCCGCGCGTCCAGCTTCCGCGAGCTCGCGGAGACAGTAGTGCGCGTGGCGGGAAGCGGGCGCTGGAAGCTCGCACCCTTTTCGCCGGAGCGCGCCGCGCAGGAGCCTGGCGACTTCGTGTCGGACATCCGCAAGATCAAGCGCGTGGCGGGGTGGGAGCCTATGACCCGCCTCGAGGACGGCGTGGCCGAGACCGTACGCTACTACCGCCTCCACCGGAAGCATTACTGGTAGCCGCCATGGACGTCCCCTTTCTCGACCTGGCCCGTCAGTACCGGAAGATCGGGAGCGAAGTGGGCACGGCGGTGGCGGGCACCCTCGCGAGCGGGTTCTACGTGCTGGGTAGCCGGGTCGAGGCCTTCGAGCGCGAGTTCGCCGCCTACTGCGGCGCCCAGCACGCGGTCGGCGTGGGATCGGGCACGGACGCCCTCCATCTCGCCCTGCGTGCCTGCGGCGTGCGCCCAGACGATCGCGTAATCACCGCGCCCAACACCGCCGCGCCCACCATCTGCGCGATCGTGCAGGCGGGAGCGCTCCCCGTCTTCGTCGACATCGAGCCCGGCACCCTGAACATCGACCCGGAGAAGCTCGCCGCCTACCTGGCCGCTCAGCCCACCTCCTTCCGCGTTCGGGCGATCGTGCCCGTGCATCTCTATGGGCATCCTGCGGCCATGCGGGAGATCCTCGCCATCGCCGCCGCATACGACGTCAGGGTGATCGAGGACGCCGCGCAGGCCCACGGCGCGGAATACGATGGACGCCGCATTGGAAGCATGGCCGACGCTTCGTGCTGGAGCTTCTACCCCACCAAGAATCTCGGCGCCTACGGCGACGCCGGCATGGTCGTGACCAACGATCCCCAGATCGCCGAGCGCGTGCGCATGCTGCGCAACTACGGCGAGGAGGCGAAGTACGAGAACCGGGTCGAGGGCGTGAACAGCCGACTCGACGAGATCCAGGCCGCCGCGCTGCGCGTGAAGCTCCGCCACCTGGACGACTGGGTCGCCACGCGCCGTCGCCTCGCCGCCCGCTATGACGCGCTCCTTGTCGAGGCGCCCGTGGTCTTGCCGGTCGAGATGAAACCCGCGCGGCACTGCTATCACCTCTACGTGATCCGGTCACCGCGCCGGGACGCCTTGCGGCAACATCTCCAGAGGCGAGGCATCGGAACCAGCGTGCACTATCCCAGGCCGGTGCATCGGCAGGCGGCCTACCGACACCTCGAGTACGCGGAGGGCGACCTTCCCTGTGCGGAGTGGGCATGCCGGCAGGTGCTCTCACTCCCGCTCTATCCCGAACTGACCGACGACGAGCTGGAGCACGTGGCCGCCGCGGTCAGGGAGTTCCGCGACTAGCCCGCATTGTTCGTGGGTGCAGCACGTGCGATCGGGGCGGGTGGCGTCGGGGGGAGGGGTGCGTTCTGGCGGAGTGGGACCCCCTCGTCCTGTGCGCCGCCGGCAGGGCGGCGATTCAGGCGAGTGGGTGACGCAGCTAGAGCGCACCCCTCCCCCCGACGACAGGCCCCGCTCCGCCTCGCGCTCAGAAGCTTCCTGAATAGCCCCGGCTTGGGCTTCTGTTTCCCGCTCGCGTTGCCCTGTAGAATCGCTGCATGAGCACCACGCGCTGGCTCGAGTCCCATGCCCCG
>DATGCY010000006.1:0-5433 GCA_035311385.1 Candidatus Methylomirabilota bacterium | reverse complement strand
TGTGCGTCCAGAGGTGGTCGATGGCGCGGCGGTCGATCATGGTGTCCTCTCCTTGGCGGCTTGGCGGAGCGCGGCGGTGGCCTCGAGATCGACCGCGGCCGTGGCGGGGTCGATGGCCACACCGTACCACTCGCGGGCGGCGGTGATCGAGACATATCCCAAGGTCACGTCGCGCGCCACGAGCTGTGGGTCACGCGTGAAGGGATCGCCGTACCCACCGCTTCCCGACACGCACATGCTCACGAGATCGCCGTGGGCGATCGGCTGAATGGCCTTCGAATGCAGGGCCTGGGCCTTCTCCGTTCCGGGATTCAGGATGGTGGCGCCGAGCGCTCCCGGGCGACCGCCGTGGAGGCCCGGAGGCGCGAATTTGTGACGATCGGTCAGATTCGACAGCGAGCCCGCCTCGCCGAGGAAGCGGATGTCCTTGCGCAGGCCGCAGCTCCCGCGGAACTTGCCCGCCCCGCCGGAGTCCGGAATGAGCTCGAGCCGCTCGATCACGATGGGAAAGTTGCTCTCGTTCACCTCGACGGGGATGTTCTCGAGGTTGAAGGATCCGCACACCGCCTCCGCGCCATCCTTGTGCGGCCGGCCGCCCATGCCTCCCACCACGATGTCGTAGTAGACGAAGCGCTTGCCCCGGCGCGGGTCCCCGCCCTCGAAGATGGGATTGGCCCAGTGTGAGGAGGCAGCGATGACCCGATCCGGCACCGCCTGGGCGAGGGCGGCCAAGATCACGTCCACGATGCGCTGCTGCATGACGGCGCGCCCGCCGGCCGCCGCGGGCGGGCGCGGATTGAAGAGCGAGCCCTCGGGGGCGCGAGCCTTGATGGGGCGCATGGTCCCCGCATTCTGGGGAATGGTCTGCTGGACGAGGGCCGACTTCACGGTGTGCCAGGTGTAGGAGAGGGTGTAGTTGAAGGCGCTGTTCATGCCGGAGCGCGTCTGCGAGCTCGAGCCCTCGAAGTCCACCGTGACCTCGTCGCCCTCCACGATGACGGTGACGTGCACCCGGAGCGGCCCGCTGTCCCGTCCGCAGTCGTCGTAGAAGTCTTCGGCCGAATAGCGGCCCGGCGGCAGCTCGCGAATGGCCGCGCGCATCTCACGCTCCGAGTGCTCGAGGATGTCGTCCCAGGCCGCCAGCACCGTCTCGCTCCCGTAGCGGCCGAAGAGCTCGAGCAGGCGCAGCTCGCCCACGCGCGCGGCGTTGCGCATGGCTTTGAGGTCACCTTCCACGATGTCGGGCACGCGCACGTTGCCCGTGATGAGCCGCATGATCTCGCGGTTCACCTCTCCGCCCCGCCACAGGCGCGTGGGCAGGATGCGGATCCCCTCCTGGTAGAACTCCGTCATGCCCTCGACCGCCTGGGAGCCCGCGGCTGCCCCACCCACGTCGACCTGATGCGCGCAGTCGACCACGAAGCCCACGAGCCGCCGGTTGTGGAACACGGGGGCGGTGATGAAGAAGTCCGGCAGGTGCCCCGAGCCCATGAAGAGGTCGTTGAGGACAATGGCGTCCCCCGGCTCCATGACCTCGACGGGATACTCCCGCATCACGTGACGCACGATCGAGGGCATGGCGCCCAGGTGGCCGGGGCTGAAGTCGCCTTGAGCGATCATCTCGCCACGACTGTTGAAGAGCGCGGCAGAGAAGTCGCGCCCCTCGCGCACCGCCTGCGAGTATGCGGTCTGGCGGAGGGCTGTTCCCGCCTCGTCGGCGATGGACTGGAGCGCCGCCCAGACCACGCCGCGCGTGATGGGATCGACGCGTACGGCCGCCACGCTCACGCCGAACCGCCGATCTCGATGATCAGATTCCCGTGGCGATCGACGATGCCCTGGTCGTCGGGTAGGAGGATCACCGTGGTCTCGCGCTCTTCGATCACCGCGGGCCCCGTCACGGACACGCCGGGCGCAAGATGGTAGCGGTCGTGGACGGGACACTCGATGAAGCCGCCGCCCTCGGGAAAGTACACGGGCCGCGGCGTCTTGGCCGCGTTCCCGCTGGCCACGGGCACAGCCCGCGCCATGGCCACCGCGGGCACGACGCAGCTGATCTCGAGCTTCCAATTGGTCGCCTCGAGCGGTGTTCCCGGTGCCTCCGCGTAGCCGTAGCGCTCGGCATAGACGGCGGCGTGCGCGCGTTCGATGGCGGCAAGGCACTCCGGACCGAGGCGGCCCGCGGGGATCTCCACGCTCAGCTCGTGCCCTTGCCCCGCGTAGCGCACCTCGGCAAGCCGGCGCGTGCGCCACTGGCCGGCCAGGCCCGTGGCCGCGATCTGGGCGGCGCCGTCGGCCTCCATCGTCTCGTAGAGAGCGTTGATCTCCTCCCAGGGGGCGGCGCCGAGAGCGGCCACGAAGGTGCGCGCGAGATCGAAGCGGGCGTCCGCGGTGAGCAGACCCAGAGCCGAGGCAACACCGGCCGCGAAGGGCACGATGACGCGAGCGACGCCGAGGCTCCGCGCCAGCCGCGCTCCGTGGATGGGGCCGGCGCCGCCGAAGGTGACGCAGGCGAGGCTACGCGGGTCCTTGCCGCGCCCGATCGAGACCACGCGGATGGCGCCTTCCATGTTGAGGGTCACGAGCTGGTGGATGCCCCACGCCGCCTCCACCACGCTCACGCCGAGCGGCTTGGCCACGTGCGTCTCGATGGCGGCGGTGGCCGCGGCCACGTCGAGTCGACGCGCGCCGCCCAGGAAGAAGTCCGCGTCGAGATAGCCCAGCACGAGATTGGCGTCGGTGACCGTGGGCGCGAGGCCGCCCAAGCCGTAGCACGCCGGCCCGGGATCCGCGCCTGCGCTGTCCGGTCCCACGCGGAGGAGGCCGCGTTCGATCCTCGCCCGGCTGCCGCCCCCCGCGCCGATCTCGACGAGGTCCACACTCGGAACCTGCACGGGCAGGCCGCTGCCCTTGCGCATCCCGATCAGGTCGATCTCGAGCTGGTCCGTGCTCGCGGGGACGGCCTTCTCGACCAGCGCGGCCTTGGCCGTGGTGCCGCCCATGTCGAAGGCGATGAGGTCCTGGTGCCCGGTGAGCCGTCCGATGTGCGCGGCGAGGATGGCGCCCGCCGCCGGTCCCGAGTCGAGCGAGCGCACGGGGAAGGTGGCGGCCGTTTCCGCGGTGGCGATGCCGCCGTTGTTCTGCATCACGTAGAGACGCCGGGAAAAGCCGCCCTCCTCGAGCCGCGCGCGCAGGGCGTGGAGGTACTGCGAGAAGCGCGGCGTGATGTAGGCGTTGACCACTGTGGTGTTGGTCCGTTCGTACTCGCGGTACTGGGGCGAGACGTCGGAGGAGAGAACCACGGGCACGAGGGGAAGGATTTCGGAGGCCAGCTTCTGGATCGCCCTCTCGTGCGCGGGATTGGCGTAGGAATGCAGGAAGGCCACGGCAACCGCCTCCGCCCTGCCCGCTCGGCACGCCGCGAGCGCGGCGCGCGCCTCCGCCTCGTCCAGCGGCACGTGCACGCCCCCGTCGGCCAGCACGCGCTCCGTCACCTCCACCACCTGGTCTCGCGAGATCAACGGAGGGTGCTTGTCAAGGAAGAAGTCGTTCAGGTTGTAGCGGAACTGGCGCTGGATTTCGAGGAGGTCGCGAAAGCCGCGGGTGGTCACGAGGAAGGTCCGCGCACCGCGGCGCTCGATGACGAGATTGGCCCCGAGGGTCGTCCCGTGGACGATCTGCTCGACCTCGGCAAGCTGCACGCGGGCCGCGTCGAGAAGCGCGGCGAGGCCACGCATCACCCCTTCGGACGGATCGCGTGGGGTGGTCAGCTCCTTGCCTACGAAGACCGCGCCGGTGACGACGTCCTGAAGAACGAAATCCGTGAAGGTGCCGCCGATGTCAAAGCCCAGACGCCAGGAGGTTGTCACGAGCAGGCTCGGCGGGGGCGATGCGCGCGGAGGGATCGAGGAGGAGCGATCAGGGTCACCGGGAGACTATAGCATCGCGCCGTCCGGCCCGCGCCTCTCGACTACAATGACGGCTCGTGATGGTCATCGTCCTGACGGGCGCGCCGGGATCGGGCAAGTCAACCGTCGCCGAGCTCCTCGCCGCGCGGCTCGATCGCGCCGCCCACGTCCCCGTCGACTTCTTCCGCAAGATGATCAAGGGAGGCTACGCCTCGCCCCACCACTGGAGCGACGAGGTCGATCGGCAGTACCGCATCGCCCGCGCGAGTGCCGCGCAGACCGCGCGCAATCTCGTCGCGGGCGGATTCATTCCCATCCTGGACGACGTCGTTCCCGCCGCCTGGGTCGACGAGTGGCGCACGGCGCTCACCGGTCTCGACTGTCGCTTCGTCGCTCTGCGCCCCCGGCTCGACGTGGCCCTGCGTCGGAACCGGGAGCGGTCAATCTGGACGGTCGACGAGAGCCTTCTCGCGGAGCTCCACGCGATGCTGGAAGGGCCGCACACCGAGGGCTGGCTCGTCGTCGACAACTCGGAGGGCTCGGCAGACGAGACGGCGGCCGCCGTGGCCCGCGGGCTCGGGCTGATCACTCCCTCAGGCTGAGGAGGACATGATGGCCCCCAGTTGCTGGCGCTCGGCTACTCGAGCTATGGCCACATCGAGGCGATGGCCGGCGCCTCAGGGCAGCGCGCTGCGGACGGCGTCGACCACGAGTTGCAGGTCATAGGGCTTGCCGATGATCTCGAGGGCGTCCGTCTCGCCCACCAGCTTATCGAGCGCGGGCTTGTTGGTGGTGGTGAGGACGAAGCGCCGGCCCTTCACCGGCTCGAGGTTCCGCACGAGACGGAGAAAGGTCCAGTTCGCCTCGTAGGGCGGCGAGATGTCGTACACGATCACCGCGGGCGCGTGATGCTCGATGAAGCCGATCAGATCGAGCTCCCCGCTCTTCACGTCGGGGATGTGGCCCACTACGGTATGGAACCCCTCGGCCTCCAATACCGTGCGAAGGAGATCCACCGTGTCGTTGCTGGAGTTGAACACCGCGATGATCGGCCGTCGCGGGCTGGGATCGGGGAGCGATTCGGCACTGCCCTCACTCGGTGATCCCGCGTCCATGATGCCTCGTCCTTTCTCGTCCGTCGGTGAATGGCCCACGCCGTCTCTCTACCTCGGGAGCCGCGCGAGGCTTGCCACGATAGCCGCGAGCTCCGCGGGATCCACCGGCTTGGGCACGTGCATGTTGAACCCGGCCGCGAGGCTCCGGAGCCGGTCCGCCGTGCGATTGAGGGCGGTCAGCGCGATGGCTGGCGTGCGCCCTCCCTGCTCCGGAGGGAGCGCGCGCACCGCGCGCACGAGCGCGTAGCCATCGTCGCCCGGCATCTCGATGTCCGACACGATCACGTCGGGCTTCCACCCGGCGAGCGCGCCCAAGGCGGCGCCGACCGATTCGCATCCTCTCACATCGGCGCCCGCGTGGGCCAGTGCTTCCCCGACGACCTGGATGATCAACGGGTCGTCGTCCACAA
>DATGCY010000005.1:0-16553 GCA_035311385.1 Candidatus Methylomirabilota bacterium | reverse complement strand
GCGCGAGCTGCAGAAGGGCCGGGTGCAGCTCGCGGTGGTCATCGACGAGTACGGCGGCGCGGTGGGCATCGTGACGGTGGAGGACATCGTGGAGCAGGTGGTGGGGGAGATCCAGGACGAGCACGACCGCACGGGGGCGACGGTGGAACGGCTGCCCGACGGCAGCTACCGGGTGGCGGGGCGCGAGCGCATCCAGGACCTCAACGACACCCTCGACTGGAACCTGCCTACGGGCGACTACGAGACGGTGGCTGGTCTCGTCCTCGCCACCGTGCACCGCATTCCCCTCGTCGGGGAATACTTCCGGGTGGGCGGCTACACCTTCACCGTGCTCGAGGCCGATCCGCGGCGTATTCTCACCGTGCGCATCACCCCACCCCCTGCCGCTCCCTCCCGCGACCGCGCGGCGGGCGGAGCGAACGGAGGAACGGCCGGATGAGCTCGGCGCGTGAGGTAGTTCGGATGAGCCCCTGGGCGAAGGAGCCGAGCTGCCGACTATGGGCCGCCCAGGACCGCGAGTCCCCGGGCGGCGCGTGAGGTAGTTCGGATGAGCCCTTGGGCGAAGGAGCCCGACCGCCGAACTGGAGTCTTCCACGTTTAAGCAACCCAAAGGAAAGGACACGCCATGGCTGGCACGATGGTGAAGTTCCCGAGCAACGGCCACACCACGGACGGCTACCTCGCGACCCCCGCCGGCGGCAAGGGCCCCGGCGTGCTCGTGATCCAGGAGTGGTGGGGCCTGGTACCGCACATCAAGGATGTGTGCGACCGCTTCGCGGCCGCGGGGTTCTCCGCGCTCGCCCCCGACATGTATCACGGCAAGACGGCCACCGAGCCGGACGGGGCGGGCAAGCTCTTCATGGCGCTGAACATCGAGCAAGCCGAGAAGGACCTGCGGGGGGCCGCCACCTATCTCAAGAACCACTCCTCCACGGCCAAGCTCGGCGCGGTGGGCTTCTGCATGGGCGGCCAGCTCGCCCTCTTCGCGGGCTGTACCAATCCCGCTATCGGGGCAGTGGTGGACTTCTACGGCATCCATCCCAACGTGAAGCCGGACTACTCCAAGCTCTCCGGCCCCGTGCTCGGGCTCTTCGCGGAGAAAGACGCTTTCGTGAATCCTGACGTGGCGCGCGGCGTGGAAGCGGCCATCAAGAAGGCGGGAAAGTCGGCGGAGATCCACATCTATCCCGGCCGTGACCATGCCTTCTTCAACGACACGAACCAGGCCGCCTATGACAAGGCCGACGCCGAGGACGCCTGGAAGCGGACCACGGACTTCTTTCGCAAGCACGTGAAGTAGCCGCCCTGCGGAAAACGAAACGGGGGGCCGCTGGCCCCCCGTGGTCGTTTTCGGAATCTTGGTCGAGTCTACCCGGCCGCGGCCGCCGCCTTCTTCCGCCGGCCCTTGCCCGCGCTCGCTTTCGACTCCTCCTCGCCCTTGCCCTTCCTCCTCGAGCCGCGGGGCGCTTTCTCGGCCTTGGCGTCGCCCTTGCCCTTCTCCTTGGTCACCTCGGGCCGGTCAACCAGCTCGAGCACGACCATGGGCGCGCGATCGCCCGGGCGTGTGCCCGCGTGCATGATGCGCGTGTAGCCGCCGTGGCGCTCGCCGAAGCGGGCCGCGATGGTGTCGAAGAGCTTCTTCACCACCTCGGTGTCGGGCACCATGCTCAGCACCTGACGGCGCGCGTGGAGGTTGTCACGCTTGGCCAGGGTAACCATGTGGTCGGCCAGCCCGCGCACCGCCTTGGCCTTGGCCTCCGTGGTCATGATGCGCTCGTGGCGGAAGAGGGCCACGAGCAGGTTCCGGAAGAGCGCCCAGCGGTGCGCCGTGACCCGCCCGAGCTTGAAGCCCGCCCTCCCGTGCCTCATTTCGTGCCTCCACGCCCGAGGGTGCCGAGCAGGTTGGGATCGATCCGCATCCCCAGTGAAAGACCGAGGGCGGCCAGGACCGTCTTGATCTCGTCGATGGACTTGTCGCCGAGATTCTTCACCTGCTCGAGGTCGGCGTCGGTCTTCTGCACGAGATCCGCCACCACGAGGAGCTCGGCGTTCTTGAGGGCATTGATGGCGCGGGCCGGTAAGGGTAGGTCGTCGAGGGGCTTGGCGAGGTTGTCCTGCATCGAGCCCTCCCCTGCCCCCTCCACTTCCTCCTCCTCCTCCTCGCCACCCTCGGGGGCAAGGAGCGCAAACTGGTCCCGCATGTGACCGGCGGCCTTGGTCAGCGCTTCGTCGGGGCCTACCGCGCCGTTCGTCCACACCTCGACCACCAGCCGATCGTAGTCGGTGATCTTGCCCAGTCGCGCGTTCTCCACGTTGTAGGACACCCGCTGGATGGGCGAGAAAGCGGCGTCGAGGGCCATGGCCCCCGCCGGCACGCTGCCCGCAGGATGACGATCGGCCGAGATGTAGCCTCGTCCGACCCCGATGCCGAGCTCGATGGTGAGGGAGGCGCCCCCCTCCAGGGTGGCGATGTGGAGCTCGGGATTCAGCACCTCCACCCCCGTGGCCTCAGACACGTCCGCGCCCGTCACGGCCTTCGGCCCCGTGGCTTCCAAGCGCGTCACCATCGCTTCCCCAGAGGGCACGTTGACGGCAAGTTTCTTGAGGTTCAGCAGGACATCTTGCGTGCTCTCGGCGACCCCCGGCAGGGGCGCTTCCGGATCCGTGACGCCCGAGATGCGGGCCCACGTGACGGCCGCGCCCGGAATGATGGAGAGCAGCGTGCGGCGCAGCGAGTTGCCCACGGTGAGGGCATAGCCCTTCTCGAACGGCTCGGCGAGCAGCCGCCCGTAGCGGTCGGTGAGGATCTGCCACTCGATTGTCTTCGGCTTCTGAAATGGAATCCGTGCCATGTCTTCCCTTCTCTTGGCCCTGCGGGCGCGCGCCCTACTTGGAGAACAGCTCGACGATCATCTGCTCTTGCACCGGGATCTGGATGTCCTCCCGGATGGGCAGTCCGCGCACGGTGCCTTTCTTCTCGTTGACGTCCACCTCGAGCCAGGCGGGAACCTGTCCCCGGCCCGCGCCAAGGTTGTCGGCCACGCGCTCCTGCATCTTGGAGGCGGGACGGATCTGCACGATCTCCCCCACCCGCACGATGTAGGAGGCGATGGAGACCTTGCGGCCGTTGACCTGGATGTGCCCATGCCCGACCATCTGACGCGCCTCTCGGCGCGAGGCGGCCATGCCCAGGCGGAACACCACATTGTCCAGCCGGCGCTCGAGCAGCTTGAGCAGGTTCTCCCCCGTACCCCCGCGCTCGCGCTCGGCGATGGCGAAGTAGCGGCGGAATTGGCTCTCCAGCACCCCGTAGATGCGCTTGGCCTTCTGCTTCTCGCGGAGCTGGATGCCGTAGTTCGTGAGCTTCGTCCGGGACAGTCCGTGCTGGCCCGGAGGATAGTTCCGCCGCTCGATGGCACACTTGTCGCCGAAGCACCGCGAGCCCTTGAGGAACAGCTTGATGCCTTCACGCCGGCATTGCCGGCAGGCTGCCGCACGATATCGCGCCAACGCTCTCTCCTCCCCTACACTCGACGCCGCTTGGGCGGACGGCACCCGTTGTGCGGAATCGGCGTCACGTCACGGATGGCGGAGATCTCGAGGCCGACGGCTTGGAGCGACCGGATGGCCGCCTCCCGCCCCGCCCCCGGGCCCCGCACGAACACCTCGACCTGCTTCAGGCCCAGGTCCATGGCCTTGCGCGCGGCGTTCTCCGCCGCGGTCTGAGCGGCGAAGGGCGTGCTCTTGCGCGAGCCCTTGAATCCCACACTGCCCGCGCTCGCCCATGAGACCACGTTGCCCATCTTGTCCGTGAGGGTGACGATGGTGTTGTTGAACGTGGCCTGCACATGCGCAATGCCCACGCGGACTTCCTTCCGCTCGCGCTTGCGCCCGCCCTTCTTGGGGGCGGCGGGTGCCTTGGACTCGTCCTTCTCGTCTGCTTCGTCGGCCATGCCGTAGGCTCCTTACTTCTTGGGAGGCGCGGGAGCCGCCGCGGGAGCGGCAGCGACCGGCTTCTTCTTGACCATGACGCCCTTGCTCTTGCCCTTGCGGGTGCGGGCGTTGGTGTGGGTGCGTTGCCCGCGCACGGGCAGTCCCTTGCGGTGACGGATACCGCGGTAGCTGCCGATGTCCATGAGGCGCTTCACACTCATGGACACCTCGCGCCGCAGGTCGCCTTCCACCTTGTACTCGCGCTCGATGATGTCGCGCACTCGCGCGGTCTCCTCGTCCGTCCACGCCTTCACGCGCTTGCCCGGATCCACTCGGGCATCCGCGAAGATCTTCCTGGAGGACGGGATGCCGATCCCGTAGATGTACTGGATCGCCACTTCCCCGCGCTTGTCCCGCGGCAGGTCCACTCCGGCGATGCGTGCCATGGCCGCTCCTTTCCCTCCTACCCCTGGCGCTGCTTGTGGCGGGGGTTCTTGCAGATTATGTGCACGCGCCCCGCGCGCCGCACCACCTTGCAGTGCTCGCACCGCACCTTCACCGACGGTCTCACCTTCATGAGGCTGTCCTTTCTCTGCCGCCCTACTTGAAGCGGTACGTGATGCGTCCCCGCGTCAGGTCGTAGGGGGAGAGCTCCACCTTGACCTTGTCGCCGGGAAGGATCCGGATGAAATTCATGCGCATCTTGCCCGACACGTGGGCGAGCACCTTGTGGCCGTTGTCGAGCTCCACGCGGAACATGGCGTTGGGGAGCGGCTCCACGACGGTGCCCTCGACCTCGATCGCGTCTTCTTTGGCCATGTCAGGCCGCCCGCGTGAGCACGTCCGGCCCGTCCTCAGTGATGGCGATGGTGTCCTCGAAGTGCGCGGCGAGGCTCCCGTCCGCCGTCACCGCCGTCCAGCCGTCCTCCAGCACCTGCACCTCCCAGGAGCCCATGGTGACCATGGGCTCGATGGCCAACACCATGCCGGCCTTGAGGGCAGGGCCGCGCCCGGCGTCGCCGAAGTTCGGCACCTGCGGCTCCTCGTGGAGCGCCCGACCGATGCCGTGGCCCACGAAGGAGCGCACCACCCCGAAGCCGTGGCTCTCACAATGCATCTGCACGGCGTGCGAGATGTCGCCAATGCGGTTGCCCACCCGACACTGGACGATGGCCTTGTCGAGGCTCTCCCGCGTCACGTCGATAAGCTCCTGTACCCGCGGGGGCACCGCGCCCACCGGCAGAGTCACCGCACAGTCGCCGTAGTAGCCCTCGACCACGCAGCCGAGATCGAGCCCGATGATGTCGCCCTCCTTCAGCCGGCGCTTGGGCGACGGGATGCCGTGCACCACCTCCTCGTTGATGGAGGTGCACACGGTGGCGGGATAGCCGCGATACCCCTTGAAGGCCGCGGTCGCGCCCTTCGACACGATGAAGGCCTCGACCTCCGCGTCGATGTCCTTGGTCGAGAGGCCCGGCTTCACCAGCCGCACGAGGAGCGCCTTCACCCCCGCGAGGATCTTCCCCGCCGCGCGCATGTGCTCGAGCTCGCGAGGTGACTTGAGGAGGATCATCGGGTCGCCGCCTGTCGGGCCGCCGAGCGGATGGCCTCCGCCACCTGCGCCACTGGACCTTCCCCCGGAATCGTGGCGAGGAGGTTTCGCCGTCGATAGTAGTCGAGGAGCGGCGAGGTCTGCTTCTCGTAGACGTCGAGGCGCGTTCCCACCGTAGCCTCGCTGTCGTCGGTGCGCTGGTAGAGCTCCCCCCCACAGACATCGCACTTCCCCGCCACTTTGGGCGGAGCGGACACGAGGTGGAACGTGCGGCCGCACGCGCGGCACACCCGGCGGCCAGTGAGGCGGCGCAGCAGCTCCGCGCGCGAGACGTCGAAGAAGATCACGCGGTCGAGGGTGAGTCCCGTGCGCGCGAACAGCGCGTCGAGGGCCTCCGCTTGGGCGACCGTGCGCGGAAAGCCGTCGAGGACCACGCCCGCCTTGGCGTCGGGCTGGGCCAGACGCTCGCCCACGAGCCCAATCACCACGTCGTCGGGGACGAGGGCGCCGGAGTCCATGTGACGCTTGGCCTCGAGGCCGAGGGGTGCCTGGGCCGCCACCGCCTCGCGCAACATGTCGCCCGTGGCCACGTGGGGCACGCCCCACTCCTTGGCAAGGGCCTGGGCCTGGGTGCCCTTGCCCGCGCCCGGGGGGCCGAGAAAGATGACCCGGAGGCTCACGCCTGGGCCCGCGCCTTCTTGCGGAGGAAGCCTTCGTAGTTCCGCATCAGGAGGTGCGACTCCATCTGGCGAACGGTGTCGAGAGCGACGCCGACTACGATGAGCAGGCTGGTCCCGCCGAAGTAGAACGGCACGTTGAACCAGCGAATGAGGAAGTCCGGCAGCACGGAGATCAGGGCGAGGAAGATGGCCCCCGGCAGCGTGATGCGGGTGAGGACGCGGTCGATGTATTCCGCCGTCTTCTTGCCCGGCCGCACCCCGGGGATGAAGCCGCCGTACTTTTTCATGTTGTCGGCGAGATCGATGGGATTGAACACGATGGCCGTGTAGAAGTACGTGAAGAAGATGATGAGCGCGCAGTACAGCGCAGTGTAGGTCAGGTGCCCGGGCGACAACGCCTCCGAGATGGCCTGCATCCATGGGTGCTGGATGAAGCGGGTCAGGGTCGCCGGAAAGAGGATGAGGGAGGAGGCGAAAATCACCGGAATGACGCCCGCCGTGTTGATGCGCAGCGGGATGTGGGTGGTCTGCCCCATGGCCATGCGCCGGCCTACCATACGCTTGGCGTACTGCACGGGGATCTTGCGCTGGCCCTCCTGCATCAAGATGACGGCTGCCGTGACCAGCACCATCATGACCACCAGGCCCAGGAACACGAACAGCTTGAGCTCGCCGGTGACGATCAGGTGATACGACGACACCACCGCCGAGGGCAGGCGCACCACGATGCCCGCGAAGATGATGAGGGAGATGCCGTTGCCGATGCCCCGCTCGGAGATCTGCTCGCCCAGCCACATGATCAGCGCGGTGCCCGTGGTCAGGGTGAGCATGGTCATGAGACGGAAGCCCCACCCCGGCACGGGCACGAGGGAGAGCCCACCCTGCGGTTGCATGCTCTCGAGCCCCACCGCGATGCCGAAGGATTGGATGAGGGACAGCACGATGGTGCCGTAGCGAGTGTACTGGGTGATCTTCTTCTTGCCCGCCTCGCCCTCCTTGGCCAGCCGCTCCAGCGCCGGAATGACCACGGTGAGGAGCTGCAGGATGATGGAAGCCGAGATGTAGGGCATGATGCCGAGGGCGAACACGGTCAGCCGGCGCAGGTTGCCCCCCGAGAAGAGATCGACCATACCGAGGAGGCCGCTCTGCATCTGGTTGAAGAGCGCAGCCAGGGCGGTGGCGTCAATGCCGGGGGTGGGCACGTGGGCGCCCAGCCGGTAGGCGGCCAGGAGCCCCAGCGTCACCAGGACCCGCCGCTTCAACTCCGGGATCTTGGAGATGTTCTGGAAGCTCTGGAGCCCCTCCATCATGCCTTGGGTCCCTCCGTCGCGGCGGCGGCGATCAGCTCCACGCTGCCCCCGGCCGCCTCCAGCTTCTGACGCGCCGACTCGCTCACTCGATGCGCCTTGACGGTGAGGGCGTGCGCCACCGCGCCGTCACCCAGTACCTTGACCGCCTCGCGATCCGCCCGCTTGATCAAACCGGCATCGACCAGCTTGTCGGGGTCGACCACCGTCCCCGCCGGGAAACGATCGGAGAGGTCCTTCACGTTGACCACCGCATAGTCGGTCTTGCCGCCATAGGGGAGGAAACCCCTTTTAGGGAGGCGCCGGTAGAGCGGCATCTGGCCACCCTCGAAGCCGGGACGAGGTCCACCGCCGGAGCGTGCCTTCAATCCCTTGTGGCCGCGACCGGACGTCTTGCCCGTGCCCGAGGAGCGGCCGCGCCCTACGCGCTTGCGCTTCTTGACCGACCCCTTGGCCGGGCGCAGATCTTCGAGTCTCATTGAGATTCGACCTCGAGGCAGAAGGGCACCGCCTGGATCATGCCGCGGATGGTCGGGGTATCGTCGTGCTCCACCGTCTGGTGCATCCGGCGAAGTCCCAGCGCCTTCACCGTCGCCTCCTGGGTGGGGGAGAGCCCGATCAGGCTCTTCACCAACGTCACCTTAAGCTTCTTTGCCACTGCTCGCCTCCTGGCCGTCACCGTCTACCGACCGCCGCCGCGCGCTGTGCGTATCCAGGAGCCGCTTGAGGCGGCGGAACGCGTCGATGGTCGCCTTGAGCACGTTGTGCGGATTGTTGGTGCCGAGCGTCTTGGTCAGGATGTCCTGAACGCCCGCCGCCTCCAGCACGGGGCGGACCGCGCCGCCCGCGATGACGCCCGTGCCCTGCGAGGCCGGGCGCAGGAACACCCGCGCCGCGCCGTAGTGACCCGTGATCTGGAAGGGAATGGTCGTGTCCTTGAGGGGCACGAGGATCAGATCCTTCTTGGCGTGCTCGACCGACTTCCTGATCGCCTCCGGCACCTCACGGGCCTTGCCCAGTCCCACGCCGACGTGTCCTCGCCCGTCTCCTACCACGACCAGCGCGGTAAAGGAGAACCGCCGGCCGCCCTTGACCACCTTGGCCACCCGGTTGATGGCGACCACTCGATCCGTCAGGTCCAGCGCGCTCGCGTCGATCTTCGCCTCAGCCACTCAATCTCCCCCGTTGTCTCCGTCGTGTCTTTCCTGACCGTTTGATCTCAGCCTTGTTCTTCGCGACACTCTCTTCTCACTAAAAAGCCAGCCCGGCCGCACGCGCCGCCTCGGCCAAAGCCTTGATTCGCCCATGGTACTGATAGCCGCCCCGATCGAAGACGACCCGGCCGATCCCGCTGGCCTTGGCCTTCTGCGCCACGAGCTCGCCAACGATCTTGGCGGCGGCCACGTTGCCTCCGGACTTGGCCCGGCTCCGGAAGTCGGGCGAGCGGCTGCCCACGGCCACCAGGGTACGTCCGGCCGCATCATCCACCACCTGTGCGTAGATGTGGTTGAGGCTGCGGAAGACGGCGAGGCGCGGCCGCTCCGCCGTGCCCTGCACCTTCGTCCGCACCCGTAGGTGCCGGATGTTGCGCCCCACGACCTTGAGTGAGGTCCTCATCACTTGGCTCCTGCCTTCTTGCCCACCTTGCGGCGGATGTGCTCGTCCGCATACTTGATGCCCTTGCCCTTGTAGGGGTCGGGCTTGCGGAGTGCGCGCAGCTTGGCCGCGGTCTGGCCAAGGAGCGCCTTGTCCGAGCCCTTGAGGGTGATGGACACCTGGCGCTCGATCTCCGCCTGCACGCCGTCGGGAAGGGGGAAGATCACGGGATGCGAATAGCCGAGGGCAAGCTGGATGTTCTTGCCCTGCACCTGTGCGCGATAGCCGATACCCACGATCTCGAGCTTGCGCTCGAAGCCGTCCTTCACCCCGTGGACCATGTTGGCGATGAGCGAGCGCATGAGGCCGTGGAGCGCGCGCACCGAGCGATGGTCGGAGCTGCGCGTGACCGTCACCACGTTGTCCGCGAGGTTCACGGCGAGGCTGCCCGGCACGGCCTGGCTCAACTTGCCCTTCGGTCCCTCCGCGCGCACGGTCTGGCCCTCCACGGCGACCTTGACCCCCTGCGGGATGGGAATGGGCTTCTTGCCGATTCGTGACATGGCTCAGGTTCCTCCGCCTACCACACGTAGGCGAGTACTTCGCCGCCCAGCTGCTGCTTGCGCACCGCCCGATCCGTCATGAGGCCCTGGGAGGTGGAGAGAATGGCCACGCCCATGCCGCCCAGGATGCTCGGGATCTTGTCCTTGCCCACGTAGACCCGCCGCCCCGGCTTGGAGACGCGCACGAGACCAGAGATGATCTTCTCGTTGCCCGGGCCATACTTGAGGTACACGCGCAGCGTCCCCTGCTTCTTGTCCTCGATGAGGCGGAAGTTCTTGATGAAGCCCTCTTCCTTGAGGATCTCCGTGATGCGCAGCTTGAGCCTGGAAGACGGGATGTCGACCTTCTCGTGCTCGGCGCGGCTCGCGTTGCGGATGCGCGTCAGGAGATCGGCGATGGGATCGCTCATCGACATGTCCGGCTCCTCACCAGCTGGCCTTGATCACCCCCGGCACCTCGCCCTTGAGGGCGAGCTCCCGGAAGCAGAGCCGGCAGAGCTGGAACTTTCTGATGAAGCCGCGCGGGCGCCCGCATAGCTTGCAGCGATTGTGCACGCGCGTCTTGAACTTGGAGGCCTGGTGCAGGCGCTCCGACTTCATGATGAGCGAGGTCTTGGCCATGCTTAGGACTCCCTGAAGGGAACGCCGAGGTGAGTGAGGAGCGACTTGGCCTCCTCGTCGGTCCGGGCCGAGGTGACCATGATCACGTCCATGCCGCGCACCTTGTCCACCTTGTCGTACACGATTTCGGGGAAGATCACCTGCTCCTTGAGCCCGAGGGCGTAGTTCCCCCGACCGTCGAAGGCCTTGGGGGGCACACCCTTGAAATCGCGCACGCGGGGAAGGGCGACGTTGACGAGGCGATCGAGGAACTCGTACATGCGCGCCCCGCGCAGGGTGACCTTGCAGCCGATGGGCACGTTCTCGCGCAGCTTGAAGTTGGCGATGGACTTCTTGGCCCGCGTCACCACCGGCTTCTGCCCCGTGATGGCGAGGAGATCCGCCACCGCGAAGTCGAGAACCTTGGGATTCTCCTTGCCCTCGCCCACTCCCATGTTGAGCACGATCTTCTCGAGTCGCGGCACCTCGAAGGGATTGGTGTAGCCGCGCTCCTTCATCATGGTGGGGATCACCGCCGTGCGGAATCGCTCGCGCAGCCGCGGCGGGACATCGCCCGTCACGCGCGCGCGCGCTGCGGGCGCCGCCGGCGCGGGCGCAGCGGCCGCGCCGCCCTTGGCGGGTCGACCCGCTCCCCGGCCGCCCGGCTGACCCTTGCCCCCGGCCTGAGGAGCCTTGCCACCTTGGGGGGCTTTGGGCTTTGTCTTCTCGTCCGCGTCTGCCATGGTCCTATACCTTGTCGATGAATTCGCCCGACCGGCGGGCGAATTCCTATACCTTGTCGATGAATTCGCCCGACCGGCGGGCGACCCGGGCCTTCTTGCCGTCGGCAAGCGCACGCACACCGACCCGGGTAGGCTTGTCTGATTGCGGATCCACCAACATCACGTTGGACAGGTGGATCGGCCCCTCGCGCTCGATGATGCCGCCCTGGCGGAGCTTCTGGGTCGGACGCTGGTGCTTCTTGATCATGTTGACGTGCTCCACGAGGACGCGGCCCTTGTCCTTGAGCACGCGCAGGACCTTGCCCTTCTTCCCGCGCTCCTTGCCCGCCACCACCATCACCGTGTCGCCCTTCCGCACGTGCGCGTGTGCCATGCCGTCCTCAGATCACTTCGGGGGCGAGAGAGATGATCTTGGTAAACTGCCGGTCGCGCAGTTCGCGTGCCACCGGCCCGAAGATGCGGGTGCCCACGGGGTTGTCGTCTGTCTTGACGAGGACCACCGCGTTGCGATCGAAGCGGATGTAGGAGCCGTCCTTCCGGCCCACCTCCTTGACGGTGCGGACGACCACCGCCCGCGCCACCTCGCCCTTCTTGACCGTTCCGTCCGGCACCGCTTCCTTCACGGCCACGATCACGATGTCGCCAAGGGAGGCGTAGCGCTTGTTGGAGCCGCCGAGAACCCGGATGCACTGCGCCTTCTTGGCCCCTGAGTTGTCCGCGACGTCGAGCATGGTGCGGGGCTGGATCATGGTCGGGTTCGCCTCACGCGCTCACGGCCTGGGTGAGGATCTGCCGGATGCGCCACCGCTTGTCCTTAGACAGGGGCCGCGTCTCCTCGAGGAGTACCCGGTCGCCCACCTTGCTCGCGTTGGTCTCGTCATGGACCTTGAGGCGTTTCGACCGCGTGATGACCCGCTCGTAGCGGGGATGGCGATAGACGCGCTCGATGACCACCACGCGAGTCTTGGTCATCTTGTCGCTCACCACCACGCCTTCCTTGGTCTTGATGTCGGCCACGTCACCGGTCTCCTATGCGCCCGCGCGGCGCTCGCGCAGGATGGTCTTGGCCCGCGCGAGGTCCCGCTTGGCGTGCTGCACCCGCGACGGGTTCTTGGCCACGCCCATGGAGAGCTGGAAGCGTAGGTTGAACAGCTCCTCGGTGAGCTCTCGCACCTTCTGCTCCAACTCCTCGCCATTCATGTCCCGCCACGCCGATGCTTTCATTGTGTTCTGGGGGGGAGCGACCGCCGCTCCTCCCCCAGCCCCCCCCACCGGCCTGCGGCGCTCGAAGGGTGAGTGCCGTTCATCCCAATTCCTCCGGGGAGCGACCGCCGCTCCTCCCCCGGACCCCGGGCTGCGGCGCTCAAAGGGTGTCCGATCATGTCCATGGCTCCTAGAGCGCGCGGGTACGGGTCACGAACTTGGTCTTGATGCCGATCTTCTGAGCGGCGAGGCGGAAGCCCTCGCGCGCCGTCGGCTCGTCCACGCCTTCCATCTCGTACATGATTCGGCCCGGCTTCACCACGGCGACCCAGAACTCCGGGTTGCCCTTGCCCTTGCCCATGCGTGTCTCCGCCGGTTTCTTGGTCACTGGCTTGTCCGGAAAGATGCGAATGAAAATCTTCCCGCCCCGCTTCACGCTACGGGCAAGAGAGACGCGGGCCGCCTCGATCTGGCGGTTGGTCACCCAACCCGGTTCCAGCGCCTTGAGCCCGAAATCGCCAAAGGCCAGGGTCGAGCCGCGCTGAGCCTTGCCCTTCATGCGGCCACGCTGGGCCTTGCGATACTTGACCCGCTTGGGCATCAGCATGGCGTGCTAGGCCTCCGCCGCCCGCTGGGCGGGTAGTACCTCGCCCTTGAAGATCCAGACCTTCACGCCGATGGCTCCATAGGTGGTGTGGGCCTCGGCGAGGCCATAGTCGATATCGGCGCGGATGGTGTGGAGCGGCACGCGTCCGTCGCGATACCATTCGCGCCGCGCGATTTCCGCGCCGCCCAAGCGGCCGGAGCAGGCGATCCTGATGCCGTCGGCCCCCAGGCGGAGGGCGGAGGTGACCGCCTTCTTCATGGCGCGGCGGAAGGCCACCCGCTTCTGGAGCTGCAGGGCCACGTTCTCGGCCACCAGCTGCGCGTCGAGCTCGGGATGGACCACCTCCTCGATGTTGAGGTAGACCTCCTTGGCCGTGCGCGTCTGGATTTCGTTCTTGAGTTTCTCCACCTCGGCTCCCTTGCGACCGATGATGATGCCGGGCCGCGCGGTGAAGATGGAGATGCGAGCACGGTTGGCCGAGCGCTCGATGTCGATGCGTGAGATCCCCGCGTGATAGAGCGACGACTTGATGAAGCGGCGGATCTTCACGTCCTCGTGCAGCAGACCGGCGTAGCCCTTGGTGGCGAACCACCGCGAGCTCCACGTGCGCGTGGCGCCCAGCCGGAATCCGATCGGATGCGTCTTCTGCCCCATGGCTACCTCTGGGCGGCCCGCGGCGGGCGCGCCGTCGTCTCGTCGGAAAGCTCGATCGTGAGATGGCTGGTGCGGTGCTTGACGAAGAAAGCCCGGCCCATGGCCCGCGGCGACACGCGCTTCATGGACGGTCCGCCGTCCGCGGTGGCCTTCACCACCCGCAGCTCGTCGAGATCGCGAACCTGGTGATTGTGCTCGGCATTGGCGATGGCCGATCGCAGCACCTTCTCGATCAGCCGCGCGGCGGCCTTCGGGGTGTAGGTGAGGGTGGCCAGGGCCTCCCCGGCCGACTTGCCCCGGATGTGCTCGAGGACGAGGCGGGCCTTGGAGGCGGGCACGCGAACGTAGCGGGCAGTGGCGCGCGTCTTCATGGCGTCCTCAGGATTTCCCCGTGGGCGAGGCGGTGGCCTTCTCCGCCTGTCCATGCGCCTTGAAGGTGCGGGTAAGGGCGAACTCGCCGAGCCGGTGGCCGACCATGTTCTCCGTCACGTAGACGGGGATGAACTTCCGGCCGTTGTGCACGGCCAGGGTGTGGCCCACGAACTCCGGCGCGATGGTGGAGCGGCGCGACCACGTCTTTAGCACCTTCTTCTGGCGCTGGCGGTTGAGCTCCTCCACCCGCTTCTCCAGACGCTCGTCGATGTACGGCCCCTTCTTGGTCGATCGTCCCATGGTCTCTCGCTCCTACTTCGTCCGGCGCGTGACGATGTAGCGGTCCGAGGGGCGCGCGCCGCGCCGGGTCTTATACCCCTTGGTTGGCTTGCCCCACGGCGTCATCGGATGGTTGCCCTTGCCCTTACCCTCGCCACCGCCCATCGGATGATCGACGGGGTTCATCACGGTCCCGCGCACGGTGGGCCGGAAACCCCGCCAGCGCACGCGCCCCGCCTTGCCCACGGAGATGTTCTCGTGGTCGAGATTGCCGACCTGCCCCACCGTGGCCATGCACTCGAGCTTGACCTGCCGGACTTCGCCGGAGGGGAGCTTGAGGTTGGCGTGATCGCCCTCCTTGGCGAGGAGCTGGGCCAGGGTGCCCGCGCTCCGGCAGAGCTGGCCGCCCTTACCGGGCTGTAGCTCCACGTTGTGCACCAGGGTGCCGAGAGGGATGTTCCGAATGGGCAGGGCATTGCCGGGGAGAATGTCCGCCTGCGGTCCCGACATGACCATGTCCCCGGGCTTGAGCCCGAGGGGGGCGATGATGTAGCGCTTCTCGCCGTCCTTGTAGTGGAGCAGTGCGATCCGCGCGGAGCGACCTGGATCGTACTCGATGCCCGCCACCTTGGCGGGGATGCCGAGCTTGTCCCGCTTGAAGTCGACCTCGCGCAGCATGCGCTTGTGTCCGCCGCCCCGGTGACGCACGGTGATGCGCCCATAGGCGTTCCGTCCGTTCGTGCGCTTTTTGGGAGAGAGCAGGCTCTTCTCCGGCGTCTTCTTGGTGATCTCCTCGTTGGTGAGGAGCGTCATGTAGCGGCGCGCGGGCGAGGTGGGCTTGAGCGTGCGAATTCCCATGGTCCTAGGCTCCCTCGACCAGCTCGATCTTGTGGCCGGCCTGCAGGGTCACCACCGCCTTCTTCCAGCCGGGGCGGCGGCCTTCGAACTTGCCCATGCGCTTCCATTTCCCCTGGTGGGAGGCGGTGCGCACGGTGGCGACCTTGACGTTGAACACCTTCTCCACCGCCTGGCGGATCTCCACCTTGTTGGCGTCGGTCGCGACCTGGAAGGTAATGGCGTTGAGCTCGTCCTTCTGCTGCATGCTCTTCTCGGTCATGAGCGGCTTGAGGAGGACGCTACGCGGATCGCGGCTCATGCCAGAGCCTCCTGCAAAGAAAGGAGCGCGGCGCGCTCGAAGAGGACACGGCCGTGCCGCAGCACCTGGTACACGGAGGCATGCGCCGGCGTCTCCACGGCCAGCCACGGCACGTTGCGCGCGGCCCGCGTGAGACCCTGCGTCCGCTCGGAGACGACGATGAGCGTGGGCGCGACGGGCAGGCCCAGCTCCTTGAGCCGTGTGGTGAGCGTCTTGGTCTTGGCCTCGGCCACGCCCAGACGGTCCACCACCACGACTTCGCCCGAGGCAATCTTGGCCGTCAGGGCGTCACGGAGGGCGGAACGCCGCATCTCCGTCGGCATCTTCTTGTCGTATGTTCGAGGAGTCGGTCCGAAGGGCTTGCCGCCGCCCTTCCACTGCGTGGCGCGGATCGAGCCCTGGCGCGCGCGGCCCGTCCCCTTCTGCTTCCACGGCTTCCTGCCCCCGCCCGACACCTCGCTCCGCCCCTTGGTGTCGTGGGTGCCGGCGCGCCGGGCCGCCAGTTCCTTCACCACGCTCTGGTGCAGGAGCGGCACGCGCACGGGGCCGCCGAAGACGTCGGCGGACAGCTCGAGCTGCTCCTGCGCCTTGCCCTTCGCGTCGAGCACGGGCACCGTCGGCATCCTACTTGGCCTCTTTGGTTTTCTGCTGCTGAGCCTTGGTCTGCTTCACGCTCTTGCGCACCATGACGATGGAACCGGTGTGGCCGGGAATGGCCCCGCGCAGCAGGATGAGGTTCTGCTCGGCGATGACCCGCACCACGGGCAGGTTGAGCACGGTGCGCCGATCACCGCCCATCCGCCCCGGCAGCTTGTGGCCGGGCCAGACGCGCGAGGGATCGGACGAGGCACCGATGGAGCCGGGGGCGCGATGGAACATGGAGCCGTGGGTCGCCTCGCCGCCGAGCCAGCCGTGGCGCTTCACGCCGCCCTGGAAGCCCTTGCCCTTGGTCACCCCGACCACGTCCACGAACTCGCCGGGGGTGAAGAGCTCGACGGTGAGGGTCTGGCCGGGTTGATAGGCGGCCACGGTTTCCGTCTTCTGGAGCCGCACCTCGCGCAGCACCTTCATTGGCTTGTCCACGCCGGCCTTCTTATAGTGACCGGCCATGGCCTTGGTCACGTTCTTCTTGGCGGGCTCGAAGCCGATCTGGAGGGCGTCGTAGCCGTGGCGATCCTTCGTGCGCACGCCCACCACGGTGCAGGGGCCCGCTTCCACCACGGTGACGGGGATGAGGCTGCCGTCGTCGCCGAAAACCTGGGTCATGCCCCGCTTGCGGCCGATCAGTCCTTCCTTCATCGCCATGGC
>DATGCY010000004.1:0-2650 GCA_035311385.1 Candidatus Methylomirabilota bacterium | reverse complement strand
CGGAGCTGCCGGAAGTGTCCGAGGTCGACGTCATCCGCCACTACTCGCGGCTCAGCCAGATGAACTACGGCGTGGACACGCACTTCTACCCGCTCGGCTCGTGCACCATGAAGTACAACCCGAAGATCAACGAGGACATGGCGCGGCTACCCGGTTTCGCGCGCCTGCATCCGCTCACCCCCGAGGCCTCGGCGCAGGGCGCGCTCCAGCTCATGTACGAGCTGGCTCAGGACCTCGCGGAGATCTCGGGTATGGACCACGTTTCCCTCCAGCCCGCGGCGGGGGCGCAGGGTGAGCTGGCCGGCGTGCTGATGATTCGCGCCTATCACCTCGCGCGCGGGGAGCGGCGCACCAAGGTGCTCATCCCCGACTCCGCGCACGGGACGAATCCTGCTTCCACCGCGCTGGCTGGCTTCTCGGTGGTGGAGCTCAAGAGCGAGCCCAACGGTGACGTCGACCTCCAGGATCTGGAGCAGCATCTGGGCGACGACGTGGCGGCCTTCATGATCACCCAGCCCAACACCCTCGGGCTCTTCGAGTCGAAGATTCATCAGATCACCGAGATGTGCCACGCCAAGGGCGTGCAGGTCTACATGGACGGCGCCAACTTCAACGCCATCCTCGGCATCACGCGCCCGGGCGACCTCGGCTTCGACGTCTGCCACTTCAACCTGCACAAGACCTTCACCACCCCGCACGGCGGCGGTGGGCCGGGCGCGGGACCGGTGGGCATCAAGGCGCACCTGGCGCCCTTCCTGCCCACGCCGGTGGTGATCAGGGAAGACGACGCGTACGCGCTCGACTGGAGCCGGCCGCAGTCCATCGGGAAGCTCCAGGCCTTCTGGGGCAACTTCGGCATGCTCGTGCGTGCGTGGACGTATATTCGCACCATGGGCCCCGACGGGCTACGCGCGGTATCGGACAATGCCGTGCTCAACGCCAACTACATCCTGAAGCGGCTCGAGGATCACTACGATCGCTCGGCGCCCGGCCCCTGCATGCACGAGTGCGTGCTCTCGGCGCGTCGGCAGAAAAAGCTTGGTGTCAGCGCCACGGACATCGCGAAGCGGCTCCTCGACCTGGGCTTCTACGCACCGTCGACGTACTTCCCCCTCATCGTCGAGGAAGCGCTGATGATCGAGCCCACGGAGACGGAGTCGAAGGAGACGCTCGACGAGTTCTGCGACGCGATGATTCAGATCGCGCGCGAGGCGCAGGAGAACCCGCACCTGATCCACGAGGCGCCGGTCACGACGCCGGTGCGCCGGCTCGATCAGACGGGAGCGGCGCGCCAGCCGCGGCTCAAGTGGACGCCGCCGCCGGATAGGGCGTGAGCACTCCCCCTCACCCCGGCCCTCTCCACTGACGGGCGAGGGAGAGCCGCTTGACGAGCTTCAGGTTGCTGGTGACGGAGCCGCTCGACGGCGCCGCGAACATGGCGCTCGACGAGGCGCTGCTGCTGGGGCGACTGCGCTACGGCTCGCCGCCCACCCTGCGCTTCTTCGCCTGGTCGCCTCCCACCATCTCGCTCGGCTACGGCCAGCGTCTCGATGGGCGCATCGACGAGCGGGCCGCGGAAGATCTCGGGCTCGGTCTGGTCAGGCGCGCGACGGGCGGTAGCGCCATCCTCCACGAGGGCCCCGATCTCGAGATCACCTACAGCGTGGCCGCCGGAGCAGGGGACTTCGAGGGCGCCGGCGATCTGCTCGACACGTATCGCTGGATCGGCGCGGGCCTCCTCGCCGGGCTTCGCGCGCTCGGCGCGCCCGTCGACATGGTCCCTGTGCAGCCGTCCGATCTCGCGGCCATGCCCGCCTTCTGTTTTGCGCGCACCGGCTCCTTCGAGCTGGAGGTGGACGGCAAGAAGCTCGTGGGCAGCGCCCAGCGCCGGCAGGGCGCGGCCTTTCTCCAGCACGGGGCGATCATGCTGGGCGCGGAGCCCAGGCGTCTTCGCCGCGTGTTCCCCGGGGAGCGCGATCCGCTCGCCGGCATGACCACGCTGGAAGCGGTGCTTGGCCGGCGTCCATCGTTCGATGCGGTGGCCGAGGCGCTCGCCGAGGGCTTCCGCTGCGCGCACGGCCTCACCCTCACGCCGGGCGGCCTCAGCGAGGACGAGACGGCCCTCCGTGCCATGCTGGAGAGCGAGAAGTACGCCACGGATGAGTGGACGCGATCCGGCCGCGCGCCGCGCGCGCTCACCATCGTCTGATGCCGGCGGCGCGTGAGTTTCCCGATGCCCCGCGCGTGGGCGTGGGCGCCATCGTACTCGATGGCGAGCGCGTGCTCCTGGCCCGCCGCGGCCAGGCCCCGAGCGTGGGGCGGTGGAGCATTCCTGGGGGCCTCGTGGACCTGGGCGAGCGCCTGGAGGACGCCGCCGTCCGCGAGGCGCAGGAGGAATGCGGTCTCCAGGTGCGCCTACTCGGCCTCTGCGGCGTCATCGACCGCGTGGTTCGCGAGCAAGACGCCGTCCGCTATCACTACGTCATCATCGACTACGTGGCCGAGCGGGTGGGTGGCCAGCTCGAGGCGGGCAGCGATGCCGCCGAGGTGCGGTGGGTGCCCGTGAGCGAGCTCGGCCAGTACGATTGCACCGACGGTCTCGTCGACATGATCCATCGCGCCCTCGCCATCCACCGAGCCATGAGCTCCC
>DATGCY010000003.1:0-6221 GCA_035311385.1 Candidatus Methylomirabilota bacterium | reverse complement strand
GGCTACATCCTCACCGGCCGCCACATGACCGCCCAGGAGGCGCACCGCTGGGGGGTGGTCAACGAGGTGGTGCCGCGCGCCGAGCTCATGCCTACCGCGATGAAGTGGGCCAACGAGATCCTGGAGTGCGCGCCGCTCTCGATCCGCGCCAGCAAGCAGGCGGCGCTCATGGGTCTGGGGCATCCGCTCGACATCGCGCTCAAGCTCAACTACACGGAGGCGGAGCGGATGCGACGCTCGGAGGACACCGTGGAGGGCCCGCGCGCCTTCGCGGAGAAGCGGAAGCCGAACTGGAAGGCCCGCTGAATGCGGGAGAAGCGCTCCCCGGCAGGATGAGCTGCGCGCCTGTAACGGGCCGGCCAGTTCATACCGCGCTCACTCGGTGCCGGACTCGCTTCGCGCCGGGGTGGCAGTCCCTTGGGCTTGCGTCGCCCGCGTCGTGCGCCGAGAATGGCCGGCGGACCTGAGCCGACTTCGCCTTCAATCCAGAGGAGCCCATGGACGCGCGCGACCAGATCCTCAAACAGATCGACGAGCGGCAGGAAGAGTGGCTCCGCCTCCTTAGCGAGCTCGTGCGCCGACCCAGCGAGAATCCTCCGGGTGACACTCGTGCCGCCGCGGACTGCGTCGTCGAGCACCTGAAGCGCCAGGGTTATGCGCCCGAGGTGATCGAGCCCCGGCCCGGGATGGTCAACGTGGTGGCCGCGACCGACCGCGGCTCTGGCCGCTCGGTCATCCTCAACGGCCATCTCGACACGTTCCCCGTGGGCGACCGCAACGGCTGGGAGCGCGATCCCTTCAGCGGCGACATCGTCGACGGCAAGGTCTTCGGCCGCGGCGTGTCCGACATGAAGGCGGGGACGACGGCGTCGCTCATCGCCTTCTGCCTGCTCGCCGAGCTGCGCGACGCCTGGAAGGGCCGGATCACGTACGCGGCCGTGGCCGACGAGGAGACGATGGGCCCGTGGGGCGCCAACTACCTCGTCGATCACCACCCCAGGCTGCGGGCCGACGCCGTCATCATCGGCGAACCCAGCACGCCCTCCACGGTGCGCTTCGGCGAGAAGGGGATGGTCTGGTTCACCCTGACCGCGCGTGGCCAGATGAGCCACTCCGCATATCCTCACCACGGCTGGAACGCGATCTTCGAGGTCGTCGAGGCGCTCGCGGAACTGCGCGAGCTGGAGGCCATGACCTGGCCGGTGCCGGAGGAGTTCCTCCGGAGCATCGACGAGGCCCGCGCGACGACCACCGCCATGCTCGGCGGCGGGACGACGGACATTCTATCGTCGGTCACCGTCAACGCCGGAGTCATCGAGGGCGGCACCAAGATCAACCTCACGCCCGACCACTGCCGCGCGGAGGTGGACGTGCGCGTCCCTCCCGGGGTGAGCACCGCCGACATCCTGCGCGTCGTCGGCCGCATCGTCCGGCGGCACCGCGGGATGGGCTACGAGCTCATCCAGCGCAGCGAGCCGAACTGGACCTCGCCGAGCCACGAGTTCCTCCAGACCGTGCGCAAGACGGCGACGGCGGTGTGCGGCGAAGCGCCGTACTTCAACATCTCGGCTCCGGGCACCGACTCCCGTGTCTTCCGACGGGTGGGGATGCCCGTGGCCGTCTTCGGCCCCACGCCTTATTCCCTGGGCGCGGCGAACGAGCACGTCACGGTTCGCGACTATCTCGATGTCATCCGCGTCCACGCGCTCAGCGCTCTCGAGTTTCTCAGGAGCGGCTGAGCTTCGGGTTCAGGGCCTCGGTCAGGCCGTCGCCGAGCAGGTTCCAGCCGAGCACCAGCAGCAGGATGGCGAGGCCAGGCACCAGGGAGAGATGCGGCGCCGTCCGGAGGTACTCGCGCGCCGTGCTCAGCATCGCGCCCCATTCCGGCGAGGGCGGCTGGGCACCCAGGCCAAGGAAGCTGAGCCCGGAGCCGATCACCACCACCGTGCCCATGCGCAGCGTGAACTGCACGACGATGGGCGCCAGGCAGTTGGGCAAGATGTGCCGCCACAGGATGCGCGACCCACTGTTGCCGAGGGCCCGCGCCGCCGCCACGTGCTCCGTCTCCTTCACCGCGTGCGCGGTGCTGTGGGCGATCCGCGCGAAGCCCGGCATGGTGTTGACGCCGACGGCGATCGCCACGTTGACGATGCCCGGTCCCAGGGCGCTCACCACGGCGATGGCGAGCAGGAAGCCGGGAAAGGCGAGCACGACGTCCACCCCGCGCATGAGGATCTCCTCGAGCACGCCGCCGCGATCGGCGGCCACGAGCCCCACCGTCACCCCCGCCCCCGCCGCGATGAGGCAGGCGCCCAAGGCCATGCCCAGCGAGATGCGCGCGCCGTAGAGGATGCGCGAGAAGATGTCCCGCCCGAGCTCGTCCCGTCCCAGCCCGTGGCTCCACGATGGCCCCGCCAGCGATCCCTCGAGTTGCTGCTTCAGCGGATCGCGGGGCGCGATCCAGGGTCCGAAGGCGGCCATGAGGAGGAAGAACAGCACGAGGGCGAGGCCAGCCATGGCTGCCCGGTTGCGCGCGAAGCGCCGCCACGCCGCGACGGCCGGCCTAGTACTTGACGCGCGGGTCGGCATACCCGTACAGGATGTCCGCGGCCAGATTGACGAGCACGGAGACGAAGGTCACGAGCAGGATCGAGCCCTGGACCACCGGAAAATCCCGCATGCTGATCGACTCGACGATGAGCCAGCCGATGCCGGGAAAGGAGAACACGGTCTCCACGAGCACCGAGCCCGCGAGCACGAACCCGAACTGGAGCGCCACCACCGCGATGACGGGCAGGAGCGCGTTGCGGAGGGCGTGGCGGGCGACGATCAGGCGCTCCCGGACACCCTTGGCGCGCGCGGTCCTGATGTAGTCCTCGTCGAGCACGTCGATCATGCTGGCCCGGGTCATCCGCGCCACGATGCCCAAGGTGGAGGCGCCGAGCGTCACCGCGGGCAGGACCAGATGGGCCAGGCCCCCGCTGCCCCCGGCGGGGAACAGGCGCAGCATCACGGCGAAGACGACGATGAGCACGATGCCGAGGTAGAAGGACGGCGTGGAGACGCCCAGCATGGCCACCACCATGGTCGCGTGGTCGAAGGCCGAGTTCCGCCGGGCCGCCGCCACGATGCCCGCCAGTAGCCCCACGATCACCGCGAAGAGCGTGCTCAGCACGGCGAGGAGCGCGGTGTTCCCCAGGCGCGGTACGATCTCGTCCAGCACCGGGCGCTGCGTCTTCAGCGATCGCCCGAACTCGCCCCGCAGGATATCCAGCACGTAGCGCTCGAACTGGACGTGGAGGGGGCGGTCGAGGCCGAACTGCTGACGGATGGTCGCGAGCTCTTCCGGCCCGGCGTCGGGACCGGCCACGAGCCGGGCGGGATCGCCGGGAACGATACGCATGGTGACGAAGACGGCCAGGAGGATCCCGAAGAGCACGGGGAGCAGGAAGAGCAGGCGACGGCCGATCAGGCGGCCCATGGGCGGTTCAGCGGACGAAACGGGCGCGGCGGGCGGAGCACCCGTCGCGCCCAGCCATCGCGGCCGCTATCTCTTGATCGCCGCGTCCTTGACCACGGCGCCGCCGAACGGGATCACGTACACGTTCTGCAGCTCCTTCTTGAAGGCGCCGATGAACTTGGGCGCGACCAGGAAGAGCCAGGGGGCGTCTTCCATGATCTGCTTCTGGGCAACCTTGTACGCCTCGATCCGCTTGGCGCTGTCCGTGGTCTGGCGCCCGGCGGCCAACGCGTTGTCGACCACCTCGCTCTTGTAGAAGGCGAGATTGTACGCGCGGGGCGGCCAGTTCGTGGAGAGGAAGGTCCCCGCGAGGCCCCAGTCGGCATCCTGGGTGCCCACCGACCAGGCGAGCATGGCGAGATCGTAGGGCGCGACGGGGTCGGGCTTTTGCCCGACGCGCCCGATGTAGGTCGCCCACTCCATCTTGACGATCTGGATGTCGAAGCCGACGTCGCGGAGATAGCCGGCGACCGCCTCGCCGACCTGACGGTCCTGGACGTAGCGACCGTCCGGGATCCACATCACGAGCTTGGTCCCCGGCTTCACGCCCGCCGCCTTCAAGAGTTCCTTGGCCTTGGCGGGATCGTACTTGTAGAAATCGCCCACGGCGCTGTAGCCCCAGAGGAAGGGCGACACGGGGGACTTGGTGAGCGGCACGGCCAGGCCGTTGTAGATGTTCTTGACGATCGAGTCTTTGTCCACCGCGTAGTTGACGGCCTGGCGAACGCGAACGTCCTTGAAGACGTCCTTCTGCATGTTGAGCGCGAAGTGCAGGTTGTCGAGGCTGTCGACCATCATCACGTTGAGCTTGGCGTTCCCGCGCAGGCGGCCCACATCCTGGATGGGGATGGGCGCGGCGGCGTCGGCGTCTCCCGCCTCGAGCATGGCCACGCGCGAGGCGGGCTCGGGCACGGGCTTGAAGGTGATCTTCTCGAGGGCGGGCTTGGTCCCCCAGTAGCCATCGAAGCGCTTCACGGTGAGGCGGTCCTTGGGCACCCACTCCACGAACTCGAACGGTCCCGTTCCTGTCGGATGCAGGTTGATGTCCTTGCCCCACTTGGCGAGCGCTTTCGGGCTATTGAACATGGCGCGCCGGCCGGCCAAAGTCTGGAGGAGCGCGCCGTTGGGCTCCTTCAGCGTCATCTTCAGCGTGTACTTGTCGACGACCTCGACACCGTCCACGCTGGCGAACTGCGAGAGGGTGAGGAGGCCGTTGGCCTTGTCGAGCCAGCGATCGAAGTTGACCTTGGCCGCCTGGGCGTCGAACTCCTCGCCGTCATGAAACTTCACGCCATGCCGGAGCTTCCAGGTGACGACCTTCCCGCCGTCGGAGAGGGTCCACGACTCCGCGAGCTGCGGCACGAGCTTCTGGTCCTTGTCCCAGCCCACGAGGCCCTCGAACATCACGCTCTGGATCATCATCGACGGCACGTCGCCCGTGGCGGCCGGGTCGAGCCGCGCAGCGTCCGCCTGGGTCGCCAGCACGACCGCGCTCCCACCCGACTGGGCGGAAACCATGGGCACGAAGGCGCCCACGCTCAGCAGAAGTGCGACGACATAGATCCAGCCGAGACTCCGGAATCGACGGTTCATGATGTCCTCCCTCGTGCCTCGTGGCGCCCGGCTCGATCCGTCACAGGAAGCCGAGATCGTCGTGATGCTCCATCTCCCGGACGAAGCACGTGACGGTCCGGACGGCGCCCGCCACGTCGTCGAGATCGACCACTTCGTTGGGCGAGTAGGAGTACCGTCGCGGCACCCCGATGCTGATGGTCGGGATGCCGTCCCGACTCAGATGAATCGAGGCGGCCTCCGTGGAGCCCCGCGTCAGGTGCGTGGCGAGCTGCACGGGCACGGCCTCGGCGTCGGCGGCCTGGAGCAGAAAGCGCTTCATCGCCGGGTGGGCGATGCTCCCGCGGTAGTTGCCCGTGGAGTTGGCGAGGATGACCACGGGGCCGCGCCCCATGACGACGGAGATGTCGCGGGTCGGGCTCGAGTCCGGCGTGTCGCCCGCCGAGGCGCCGTCGATGGCGATGGCGTAGTCCGGCCGCAGCCGGTGCGCGGCCATGGCGGCGCCGCGCAAGCCGACCTGCTCCAGCACCGTGCCCACAGCGTGGACGGTGCCGAAGGGCTGGACGCCCTTGAGCTCCGCGAGGACCTGGATGAGGATGGCCACGCCCGCGCGGTCGTCCATGCCCTTGCCGCAGACGCGATGGCCGTCGGAGAACTCGGCAAGCTCGCCGATGAAGGTCACGGGATCGCCCACGCGGATCCCCAGCGTGGCGACATCAGCGGCACTGGGCGCGCCCACGTCGATGTACATGTCGGCGACGGTGGCCGCCCTCGCTTGCTCTTCCGCCGACTGCAGGTGACCGGCCTTCGCGCCGATGATGCCGAAGTGGCCGTTGACGGACACGCGCCGGCTGGGCAAGAACGCGTCGGCGGTGCCGCCCAAACGATCGAAACGCAGAAAACCGTCAGGCTCGATGCCCTTCACGATGAACCCGATCTCGTCGAGGTGGGCGCTGATCATCAGCCGAGGGCGGTCCTGGCGGCCGCGTCGGGTGGCGGTGACGTTGCCGTAGCGGTCGACTTCCACGGCGTCGACCAGCGGCTCCACGCGTCGACGGAAATACTGGACGAGCGACTGCTCGAATCCGGGGGCTCCGTGGAGGGCAACCAGATCCTTCAGCGTGTCGCG
>DATGCY010000002.1:0-20377 GCA_035311385.1 Candidatus Methylomirabilota bacterium | reverse complement strand
GAACGCACTTACTCCGCGGAATCTGCAGACCGTTGCACTGTGAGGCTTGGGAGTGGGGTGTTGAGCCCGGGCGGGCTCTTGAGGTCGGGGTCTGGGGGGTGGCACGAGGCGTGCTAGTCTGGAGGCGATGATGCGTGATCTCACCGCGGTGATCCTCGCAGCTGGCGAATCGAAGCGCATGCGCTCGCGTCGTCCCAAGGCGCTACACCTGCTGGGCGGACGCCGGCTCATCGACTATCCGGTGCGGGTGGCGAGAGCCCTGGGAGCGCGAGTAGTCCTGGTGATCGGGCGTGACGCTGATGCGGTGCGTGAAGCGGTGGGGGAGGCGACGGACCTCTCCTATGCGGAGCAGAAGGAGCGGCTGGGCACCGGCCACGCGCTGCTGCAGGCGCGCGGGGCCTGTGGGGACGGCGGCGGGACGATCCTGGTGCTGCCGGGCGATCAGCCGCTCATGTCGGAGGCAATGATCCGCGGTCTGGTCGAGCGGCATCGGGAGGCGGGCGCGGCGGCCACGCTGCTCACCGCGGTGCTCGAGGACGCCACCGGCTATGGCCGCGTGTTGCGGAAGGACGGGCGGCCCGTGGCCATCGTGGAGCATCGCGACGCCACGCCAGAGCAGCGCGCGATCCGCGAGATCGGCACCAGCACGTACTGCTTCGAGGCCCGCCGGCTCTGGAGCGCTCTCGACCGCGTGACGCCCCAGAATCAGCAGGGCGAGTACTACCTCACCGACGTGATCGCATTGCTCGCGCAGGACGGTGCGGTGACCGAGGCGGTGGCCGCTCGCGATCCGGAGGAATGCCTCGGTGTCAACGATCGTCGCCAGCTCGCCCAGGTGGCCAAGGCGCTTCGGCGGCGCACCCTCGAACGCCTCATGGCCGAGGGCGTCACCGTGATGGATCCCGAGGCGACCTACGTCGACGACACGGTGGAGATCGGCAACGACACCGTGCTCTATCCGGGGGTGATCCTAGAAGGTCGCACGCGCATCGGCGCGGAATGCACGGTGAACACCGGCTGCCACCTGAGCAACACGCGCGTGGGGGATCGCGTGCATCTAAAGCCCTACTGCGTGATCACCGACTCCGTGGTGGAGGACGAGGCCGAGCTCGGACCCTTCTGTCATCTGCGCCCGAAGACCCACATCGGAGCGAAGGCCCGGGTGGGCAACTTCGTCGAGGTCAAGAAGTCGCGCATCGGCCGGGGAAGCAAAGCGAGCCACCTCGCCTACATCGGCGACGCGACGGTGGGGGACGGCGTCAACATCGGGGCCGGCGTCATCTTCGTGAACTACGACGGCGCCGACAAGCACGAGACGAAGGTGGGCGATCGCGCCTTCGTGGGCAGCAACTGCAGCGTGGTGGCGCCGCTCACCATCGGCGACGACGCCTTCGTGGCCGCGGGTTCCGTGATCACCAAGGACGTGCCCCCCGGCGCCCTCGCCGTCGAGCGGAGCCCGCAGGTGATGAAAGAAGGCTGGGCCACCCGCCGCCGCGCCCGCCGAGGGCCCAAGAAGGAGCACTGAGCCATGTGCGGGATCGTCGGCTACCTCGGCGACAAGGACGCGGTGGGCGTCATCGTGGAGGGTCTCAAGCGCCTCGAGTACCGTGGCTATGACTCGGCCGGGGTGGCCGTGCTCGGGCCCTCGGGCCTCGAGGTTCGGCGCGCGGCGGGGCGCATCAAAGTGCTCGAGGGTATCCTGCGCGATCATCCCGTGCGGGGGACGGTGGGTATCGGCCACACGCGATGGGCGACCCACGGCCGCCCCACGGACGAGAACGCGCAGCCGCACACCGACGGCTCCGGCACGCTCGTGGTCGTGCACAACGGCATCATCGAGAACTACCTTCCCATCAAGGAGCGCCTCGCCGCGGAAGGACACGTCTTCACCTCCGAGACCGACACGGAGGTGATCGCGCACCTCATCGAGCGCCACCTCGGGCAAACGCCGCGCCTGGAGGAAGCGGTGCGCCGCGCCCTCGGCGAGCTCAAGGGCTCTTACGCGATCGTGGTGCTCTCCAAGCGCACCCCCGACCGCCTGGTGGCGGCCAAGCACGGAGCGGGGAGCGTGGTGGTGGGGCTCGGCCAGGGCGAGACCTACCTCGCCTCCGACATCCCCGCCCTCCTCGCCCACACGCGCGACGTGGTCGTCCTCGAGGACGAGGACGTGGCCGTGGTCACCCGGCACGGGGTGGAGATCGCCGATCTGCAAGGCGCGCCCGTCTCGCGCGCTCCTGCCCGCATCCTGTGGGACCCGATCCTCGCCGAGAAGGGCGGCTATCGCCACTTCATGTTGAAGGAGATCTACGAGCAGCCGCGCGCGGTCGCCGACACCCTGCGCGGCCGCGTCTCTCCAGAAGGCGGCACGGTCGTGCTGCCGGAGATCGGCCTCGATCCCGACGTGGTAGCGGGCCTGCAACGGGTGGTCTTCGTCGCTTGCGGCACGTCGTACCACGCGGCCATCGTCGGCCGCTTCCTGGTGGAGCGCCTGGCCGGGCTCTCCTCGGACGTGGATCTCGGCTCGGAGTTCCGCTACCGCGACGCGGTGCTCGGCCCCGAGACTCTGGTGGTCGCGATCTCCCAGTCGGGCGAGACGGCGGACACCCTGGGCGCGGTGAAGGCGGCCCGTGATCGCGGCGCCCCCATCGTGGGCATCACCAACGTGGTCGGCTCGGCGCTGGCGCGCGAGTCGACGGGCGTGCTCTACACGCACGCGGGGCCCGAGATTGGCGTCGCCTCCTCCAAGACCTTCACGGCGACCCTGACCGCATGCTATCTCCTCGCCCTCTGGCTGGGTCGGCGCCGCGGTGTCCTCCTCGCCGAGGACGGACGCAAGCACATCCAGAGCCTGCTCGAGCTCCCGCGGCTCATGGAGCAGACCCTCGAGAGGGAGCCGGAGATCGCGGAGCTCGCCAAGGAGATGGCCGCCTACAAGAACTTCCTCTTCCTGGGCCGAGGCCTTCACTATCCCCTCGCCCTCGAGGGCGCCCTCAAGCTCAAGGAGCTGTCGTATCTGCACGCCGAAGGCTACCCCGCGGGCGAGATGAAGCACGGTCCCATCGCCCTGATCGACGACGGTATGCCCGTCATTGCCCTCACCCCGCGCGATGCTTCCTACGAGCGCATGATGAACACCGTGGAGGAGGTGCGGGCGCGCGACGGCCACATCATCGCGCTGGCCCACGAGGGAGATCGGGACATCGGCGCCCGCGCCGCGCGCGTGATGACGGTGCCCGCCACCGCGGAGCTGCTTTCGCCCATCCTCATGGCCCTGCCGCTGCAGCTCCTCTCGTATCACGTAGCGGTGCGCCTCGGACGCGACGTGGATCAGCCGAGAAACCTCGCGAAGTCCGTCACCGTCGAGTAGGAGGGCCGGCGCGCGACCGCGAGGTCGCCGCCGTGTGATATCGTAGCTACCCATGCAGCGTCCCGCCGTGGCCCCGGAGAGCATTCTCGCCTCGCTCAATCCCGTACAGCGAGAGGCCGTGCAGGCGACCACGGGGCCCGTCCTCGTCCTCGCGGGAGCGGGCAGCGGCAAGACGCGCGTCATCGCGCATCGCATCGCCTGGCTGTTGGGGGTGGAAGGCGTGCATCCGCGTCACGTGCTCGCCGTCACCTTCACGAACAAGGCGGCCGACGAGATGCGCCGTCGGGTGGAAGATCTCGTGCTTCCCGCGGGCATCCGCCCGCCCCTCATCGCCACCTTCCATTCCACCTGCGTGCGCATCCTGCGCGAGCGGGCACGCCTGGTTGGGCTCTCTCCCCGCTTCGTCATCTACGATGAGGAGGACCGGCTGAGCCTGGTCAAGGAGGCCATGCGCGAGCTCGACATGGACGAGCGGGAGACTACGCCCGCCTCCGTGGTCCATCGCATCAGCCACGCCAAGAACCACATGCTTTCGGTGGAGGAGGCGGAGCGGCTCGCCCGCTCGCCCCGCGAGGAGCGCATCGCTCAACTCTACCGCCTCTATGAGGAGAAGCTCCGCGCGGCGGGCGGGGTGGACTTCGACGACCTGCTCCTCCTCGTGGTCAAGCTGCTGGAAGGCTCGGCGGACGCGCTCGCCTGGTATCGCGCCCTCTGGACGCACGTCCTGGTCGACGAGTACCAAGACACCAATCGCGCCCAGTACCGCATCATCCAACTCCTGACCCAGGAGCATCGCAACCTGTGCGTGGTGGGCGATCCCGATCAGTCCGTGTATCGCTGGCGTGGGGCCGACCTCCGCAACATCCTCGACTTCGAGAAGGACTTCCCCGACTGCCAGATCATTCCCCTCGAGCAGAATTACCGCTCGACCAAGCGCATTCTCGACATCGCCTCCGCCGTCATCGCCAATAACCGGGCACGCCGTGACAAGCGGCTCTGGACGGAGAATGCGGAGGGCGAACCGGCCCAGGTCTATCGTGCGTGGGACGAGAGCGAGGAGGCGGGCTGGGTAGCGCAGACCGTGCGCTCGCTCTCCGCGCAGGGCCTCGAATACCGCGACGTGGCCGTCTTCTACCGGACCAACGCGCAGTCGCGCGTGCTCGAGGACGCGCTCCGGCGCGCCAGCATCCCCTACGTCATCGTGGGAGGCGTGCGCTTCTACGAGCGGCGCGAGATCAAGGATCTCCTCGCCTATCTCCGCCTCACCGTCAATCCGGCCGACGACCTTGCCTTCCGCCGTGCCATCGCCGCCCCGAGCCGTGGCGTGGGCAAGGCGAGCCTCGATCGCCTCGCCGACGCTGCCCGCACCCAGGGCCGGTCGCTCCTCGCCGCCTGCGCCGAGCCCATCGCCGATCTCAACGCCAAGGCCCGTCGCGCTCTCGACGACTTCGCCCGGCTCATCGGTCGCCTCGCCGAGCAGCGCGGCCGGCTCACGCTGCCCGCGTTCATCGACGAGGTGGCGGCGGCCTCCGGCTATCGTGATGCCCTCAAGGCCGAGCGGACAGCGGAGGCGGAGGCGCGGCTCGAGAACATCGAAGAGCTCGTGGCGGCCTCCGAGGAGTTCGTGGCGACCCAGGCCACGGCGGGCCTGGAAGGCGCGCCCCTCGAGGCCTTCCTCGACACGATCGCCCTCGTCGCCGACGTGGATTCCCTCGACGAGGAGGCGGCCGGGGTGACCCTCATGACCCTGCACTCGGCCAAGGGGCTCGAGTTCCCCGCGGTGTTCCTCACGGGGATGGAAGAGGGCGTGTTCCCGCATATGCGTTCGATGGACGATAGCGAGGAGCTAGAGGAGGAGCGCCGGCTCTGCTACGTGGGCATCACGCGCGCCGAGCAGCGGCTCTGGCTCTCCTACGCCCTCCACCGACGCATCCAGGGCTATGGCCTCGGCGAGCCCTCGCGCTTCCTCCTGGAAATCCCCAGGGAGCAGGTGGTGCTCCTCAACGCCTCGCGCTCCGAGCCCGCGATGCCGCGCGCGGTTGCGGTGCCGGTGCCCGTCGTGGAGGACGAGGATCTTCCGTTCCGGGTAGGGGCCAAGTTGCGTCACGCGCGCTGGGGCGAGGGACTCCTGGTGGGCATCCAGAAGGAGGGGGCGGACATCATCGCCACCGTGCACTTCGCGAGCGTGGGGCGGAAGCGGCTCTCGCTCCAGTACGCGCACCTGGAGGAGCTCTAGTGCCCGGGGAGCCGAAAATCACCATGGGGGACGTCGAGCACGTGGCGAGGCTGTCACGGCTCGCCCTCACCGACCAGGAGAAGGAGCGGATGCGGCGCGAGCTCGACGGCATCTTGTCCTACATCGACAAGCTCCGCGCTCTCGACACGGCGGACGTACCACCCACCTCGCACGCCGTGCCCATGACCAATGTGATGCGCGAGGACGAGCCGCGGCCGTCGCTTTCGCAGGAGGAGATGCTCGCCAATGCGCCGGAGCGGATCGGGGAGTTCTTCCGCGTGCCCAAGATCATCGAAGAGGGTGTGGAAGGCTAGGCCGTGTTGACCGGCCTCACCATTCACGAGCTGGCCGCGCGCTTCCGGAGTGGAGCGGCCACCCCCTCGCAGGCGACGCGCGAGTACCTCGGCCGCGTTGCTGCCCTCGATCCCCAGGTCAAGGCCTACCTCACCGTCACCTCCGAAACGGCGCTCGCCCAGGCCGCCGAGGCCGACGCGCGCTTTGCCGCGAAGGCGCCCCGGAGCCTCCTCGACGGCGTTCCCGTCGCTCTCAAGGACGTCTTCTGCACGCGCGGAGTCGAGACGACCTGCGGCTCGAAGATCCTGAAAGGCTTTCGGCCGCCCTACGATGCCACCGTGGTGAGCCGGCTCCGCGAGGCGGGGACGGTGATGCTCGGCAAGCTCAACATGGACGAGTTCGCCATGGGCTCATCCACGGAGAACTCGGCGTTCTTCACCACGCGCAATCCGTGGGACCTCGCGCGCGTACCCGGCGGCTCCTCCGGCGGATCGGCCGCCGCCGTGGCCGCCGATCTCGCCGCGGGCACCCTCGGCACCGACACCGGCGGCTCCATCCGTCAGCCCGCCGCCTTCTGCGGCACGGTGGGGATGAAGCCGACCTATGGCCGCGTGTCCCGCTACGGCCTCATCGCCTTTGCCTCCTCGCTCGACCAGGTCGGCCCCTTCGGCAAGGACGTGGCGGACGCCGCCCTCCTGCTCCAGACCGTCGCCGGCCACGATCCGATGGACTCGACCTCGGCGGCCATCCCCGTGCCCGACTACGCCCGAGCCCTCCGCCAGGACGTGAGGGGACTGCGCGTGGGGATTCCCGACGAGTACTTCATCGATGGCCTCGACCCGGAAGTGGAGGCCGCGGTGAGGGGTGCCATCGATACACTGCGCGGCCTCGGGGTGAAGACGGAGAGCGTGTCGCTGCCGCACACGGAGTACGGGCTGGCCGCGTACTACGTGATTGCACCGGCCGAGGCGTCGTCGAACCTCGCGCGCTACGACGGCGTCAAGTACGGGCTTCGCGAGCCCAGGGCGCGCGATCTCATCGACATGTACTCGCGCACGCGCGGGGCGGGCTTCGGTGCCGAGGTGAAGCGGCGAGTCATGCTCGGCACCTACGCCCTCTCCGCGGGCTACTATGACGCCTACTACGGTCAGGCCCAGAAGGTGCGCACCCTCGTCCTGCGCGATTTCCAACAGGCCTTCGAGCGCGTGGACGTCCTCGTGGCCCCCACCACCCCGAGCGTGGCCTTCACGATGGGGGAGCGCGAAGATCCGCTCCAGATGTACCTGAACGACATCTTCACCATTCCCGTGAACCTGGCGGGGCTTCCCGGTCTCTCCATGCCCGCGGGCTTCACCCAGATCGGGTTGCCCATCGGACTCCAGATCATCGGACAGGCCTTCGCGGAGGCGACCATCCTCCGCGTGGCGAAGGCGTACGAGGCGGCGACCTCGTGGCATGAGCGGAAGCCGCCGCTGGAGACCCCGCGGTGAGCGCCGAGCAGCGCCGGAGCGACACCGCCTACGAGGTCGTCATCGGCCTCGAGGTGCACGCGCAGCTCCGCACGCGTACGAAGATGTTCTGCGGCTGCTCCACCGCCTTCGGCGCCGCGCCCAACTCCCAGACCTGCCCCGTCTGTCAGGGCATGCCGGGGACCCTGCCCGTGATCAACCGGCGCGCCGTCGAGTTCGGTATCAAGACGGCGCTGGCCATCAACTGCACGGTCAACGCTGACAATCGCTTCGCGCGCAAGCACTACTACTACCCCGACATGCCGAAGAACTACCAGATCAGCCAGTACGAGGAGCCGCTCGCGGAGCACGGCTACCTGGACATCGAGGTAGCGGGGGAGACGCGGCGGATCGGCATCCAGCGTCTGCACCTCGAGGAGGACGTGGGCAAGCTCGTGCACGAGGGGAGCAGCCTGGAGACGGCCCTCTCGAGCCAGGTCGACTTCAATCGGGCGGGCGTGCCGCTCATGGAGATCGTCTCCAAGCCCGACCTGCGCACGCCCGAAGAGGCGGCCTCCTATCTCAAGGCCCTGCGCGCCATCGTGGTGTACCTCGACGTGTGCGACGGCAACATGGAGGAAGGCTCGCTGCGTTGCGACGCCAACATCTCGCTGCGGCGGCCCGGGGCCAAGGAGTATGGGACCAAGGTCGAGATCAAGAACATGAACTCCTTCAGGAACGTCCAGCACGCGCTCGAGTACGAGATCACGCGCCAGGCGCGTGCCCTCGACACGGGCGAGCGCATCGTGCAGGAGACGCGGCTGTGGGACCCCGACCGGGTGCACACCGTCTCCATGCGCTCCAAGGAGTTCGCCCACGACTACCGCTACTTCCCCGAACCCGACCTGCCGCCGCTCAACGTGGTGCCTGCCTGGATCGACGAAGTGCGCGGCACCCTGCCCGAGCTGCCCACGGCGCGACGCCAACGCTTCGTGGCGAGCTACGGGCTCCCCGCCTACGACGCGGAGGTGGCGACGCAGAGCCGGGGGCTCGCTGACTATTTCGAGGCTGCGGCCCAGGGCTCGACGAATCCAAAGGCCGTGGCGAACTGGGTCCTCAACGAGATCTTGCGCATCGTGCCCGCGGACGACGACAAGGCCATCGCGACCTGTCCCATCTCGCCCGCCGCCCTCCGGGAACTCATCGCCCTGATCGAGGACGGCACCATCAGCGGCCGGATTGCCAAGGACGTGTTCGAGAAAATGCTCGCGACGGGCGAGGGCGCCCGCGCCATCGTGGCCCGTGAAGGGTTGACCCAGCTCGCGGATGCCGGCGCTCTGGGGGCGGTAGTGGATCAGATCCTGGCCCAGCACGCCAAGGTGGTGGAGGACTACAAGGCCGGAAAGAAGGCCGCCCTCGGTTTCCTGGTCGGGCAGGTGATGAAGGCCACGTCGGGCAAAGCAAGCCCAGCCGTGGTCAACCAGCTCCTGATCGAGAAACTACCGAAACTTTGAAGGCTTAGATAGAATGGTGGGGCCTCATGATACGGCTCCACCGCGTCTGTAAGCTGTTCCAGGGCGGGCCGATGAAGCTGCCTGCCCTCAACGATGTCTCGTTCACGGTGGACAAGGGCGAGTTCGTCGTCCTCTCCGGGGCCAGCGGCGCGGGCAAGACCACCCTTCTGCGGCTTCTCTATGCAGACGAGCAGGCCTCGGAGGGCGACATCGAGGTCGCCGGCTTCGATGTCACCGCCCTCCGGCGCTCCGAGATCCCCCTCCTCCGCCGCTCCCTCGGCATCGTGTTCCAGGACGCCAAGCTGCTCGCCGGCCGCACCGTGTTCGAGAACATCGCTTTCGTCCTGCGCGTGCTGGGGGCGGCGCGCCACGAGATTACGCCCAAGGCCTTCCAGGCCCTGAAGGCGGTGGGGCTGTCCACGCGCGCCCAGGCTTATCCCGCGCAGCTCTCCCAGGGCGAGGCGCAACGTGTCGCCCTGGCCCGGGCCATCGTCAAGTCTCCCGCGCTCCTCTTGGCCGACGAGCCCACGGGCAACCTCGACGAGGAGATGGCCGGCGAGATCATCGATCTGATCAAGGACATCTGGAGCCGCGGCACCACCGTGCTCTTCGCGACGCACCAGTCTCGCCTCGCCGCCCAGCTCAAGCGCCGCACCCTCCGCCTCGACTCCGGCGTGCTGACAAAAGACGAGGGCTAGCTTCATTTTCAGCTTCATCGTGAGCGAGGCGCTCGTCGATCTCCGGCGCGCCGGCCGCGTGGGCGTCAGCGCGGTCCTCCTCATCACGCTGTCGCTGACCGCGCTCGGAGGCTTCTGGCTCCTCTCCCTCAACCTCGGGCGTGCCGTGGCCCAGTGGCGCGACCGGGTGCGCGTGGTGGTCTTCCTCAAGGACGAGCCGACGCCGAGCGCGCTGGCCGATCTTACTAGTCGCGTCGAGGGGCTCGACGGCGTCCATCGCGTCCGATATGTGAGCAAGGCCGAAGCGCTCAGCTCCCTTCGCCAATCGCTCGGCGCGCAGTCAGGCGTGGTGGACCACCTCCCCCGCAATCCACTGCCCGCCTCGCTCGAGGTGACGCCGGCCGAGGGCGCGACCACTCCGGAGGCGACGCGCGCCCTCGCCGCCAAGCTCGCGGCCTTCCCGGAGACAGAAGAGGTGCAAGGGGGGGCCGAGTGGGTCGAGGGCCTCGCCCGCTGGCAACGGCTCTTCCAGGTGGTCGCCCTCGCCGTGGGCGCGGTGCTTGCCCTCGCCGCCATCCTCACCGTGACCACGGCCACCACCCTCGTCCTCCACGCCCGCCGTGCCGAGACGGAGGTCATGCGCCTGGTCGGCGCGAGCGAGTCGGTGGTGCGGGTGCCCCAGCTCCTCCAGGGCATGGTGCAGGGCCTGCTCGGAGCGGTGGTCGCGCTCGGGCTCCTTGAAGTCGCCTACGCGGTGGGCGCGCCGAGGCTCGAGCCCCTGCTCCAGCTCACCCTCGGGCTCGCCCGCGCCGTGTTCCTCTCGCTGCCCCAGATCTTGCTCTTGATCGCGGGGGGCGCCATCCTCGGCGGGCTCGGCGGCCTCCTCGCCCGGGGACGGGCCGTGGCGTGAAGGGCGCGCTCCGGGGCGCGCTCATCTCCCTCGTGGTGCTGGGCGTCGCCCTGCCCGCAGCGGGACAGAAGAAGGATAGGGAACTCGGCGACAAGGAGCAGGCGCTTCAGCAGACGCAGAAGCGGCTCAAGGAGGAGCGGGTCAAGGCGGCGGACGCGCGCAAACGTGAGGCGGGCCTCCTCGCCGAGTTGGAGGCCATTGATCGTCGGCTCGCCGAGAAGCGGAAGCAGGTCGCTCTCCTCGACGCGCGCATCCGCCGCTCGGTGGACGAGATGGGCGAGCTCCAGCGCGACATCGGCCGCCTCGAGGAGCAGCGGGCCGAACAGGAAGACGCGATGGCTCAGCGGCTCCGTGCCATGTACCGGCTGCAGGTTCAGGGCGGGGCGCTGCCCGTCCTGCTCTCGGGCGACGACCCCGTCGCGCAGGCCGTCCAGCTCCGCCATCTGACCACTCTCGCCACGGTGGACGCCCGGATGATTCGAGAGTATCGTTTAACCTCCGAAGGTCTGGCGGACCGAAAGGATAGGTTGGAGGCCCGCCGCAAGGAGCTCTCAGCGCTCAGAGGCGAGGCGGAGAGCGAGCGGGCCGAGGCCGATCGAGAAGCGGGCAAGCGCCGGGTGATCCTGGCCCGGGTCAAGGACGAGCGGGCCTACCACGACCGGATGGTCGGGGAGCTGAGCGAGGCGACCCGACGGCTCGAGGCGTTCGTTCGAGACCTCCAGGAGAGGCGACGCGTCGCGAAGATCCCGCCGCCCGTCTCGAAGACGCCGAAGCCGGCGGTCCCGTCCGAGAGCAGCACGCCAGGGGTTGGGCTGGGAGCGATGCGCGGCCGGCTGGGCTGGCCCGCCGACGGGCGTGTGGTCGAGGAGTTCGGAGCCCGCGTCAATCCGCGGTTCGGCACGAAAACGTTCCGGAACGGCATCGACATCGACGCCGTTGAAGGTTCGGGTGTCCACGCGGTCTATGCGGGTCACGTGCTCTACACGGGATGGTTCCGGGGCTACGGGAACCTGATCATCGTGGATCACGGCAACGAGTACTACACGCTGTACGCTCACGTGGCCGACATCAAGGTGGCCGAAGGAGACGACGTCAAGCAAGGCCAGGTGATCGCAACGGTCGGCGATACGGGCTCGCTGCAGGGGCCGCGCCTCTACTTCGAGGTGCGCTACCAGGGCAAGCCGCAGGATCCCGCCCAATGGCTCAGACCACGAGGTTAGAGGAACAGGAGATCGAGATGGGCTCGTTTCGGAACACGAAGAAGGTGGTGATGGTCGCGGCGGTCTTGCTCGTGCTCACCCTGTCGCTGGGGGGCGGAGTGGCCAGCAAGAGCAACGATCAGGCGGCGACCTACGAGAATCTCCGCCTCTTCACCGAGGTGCTGTCGATCATCCAGAGCCAGTACGTGGACGAGGTGCCGCCCAAGGAGCTGATCTACAGCGCCATCAAGGGCACCCTCCGCGGCCTCGACCCTCACTCCTCCTTCCTCGACCCCGAGATGTACAAAGAGATGCAAGTGGAGACCTCGGGCAGCTTTGGCGGTCTCGGCATCGAGATCACGCTGCGCGACGACATCCTGACCGTGGTCACGCCCATCGAGGGGACGCCGGCCTATCGTGCGGGCATCCTTCCCGGTGACCGCATCGTGAAGATCGAGGGCATCTCCACCAAGGACATGCAGCTTGCCGACGCCGTGAAGAAGATGCGCGGCAAGCCGGGGAGCAAGATCGTCATCAGCGTGGTGCGCGAGGGGTGGCAAGAGCCCAAGGACTTCACCATCACGCGTGAGCAGATCCGCGTGCAGTCGGTGAAGAGCGGCGAGCTCGAGCCGGGCATCGAGTACATCCGCCTGCGCCAGTTCCAGGAACAGACGGGCAACGACATCGAGGCCGCTCTGGAGAAGTACAACAAGAACAAGCCCATCCAGGGTCTCGTGCTCGACCTGCGCAACAACCCGGGCGGACTGCTCACCTCCTCCGTGGAGGTGGCGGAGAAGTTCATCGAGCCAGGGAAGCTGGTCGTCTACACGGAGGGGCGTGTGCGGAACCAGAACATGCGCTTCCAGGCCAGCGGCAAGCATACCTACGCGGACTTCCCGATCGTCGTTCTCGTGAACCAGGGCAGCGCCTCGGCCTCTGAGATCGTGGCGGGCGCCCTCCAGGACTGGGGCCGCGCCGTCGTGCTCGGCACCCAGAGCTTCGGCAAGGGCTCGGTGCAGACGATCATCCCGCTCTCCGATGGCTCCGGCCTCCGCCTCACCACCGCGAAGTACTACACGCCGAAGGGCCGGTCCATCCACGGCAAGGGCATCACCCCTGACATCATCGTGGAGGCGCCCAAGCCTACGCCGGGCCAGGCCGCCGACCAGCAGCCTCCGCCGCTCGACGAGCAGGCGCGGCTCAACGATCAGCTCAAGAAGGATCCGCAGCTCCAGCGCGCGCTCGACTTGCTCAAGGCGATGAAGATCATGGACAAGACCACTCGTCCGGATAGCTCGCCGCGGGCCTCGGCGCGCTGATCGGGCGGCATGCCGGCGCGAGTCTGGACGGCTCTCGCCGGACTCATCACGGTATTGCTGGTAGCCGTGGTGGGACTCGACCAATGGCAGACGCGCCGCGGAGAGGTGAGCCTCTTCGGCCTCCCGTGGCGCGCCTCACCAGCTCCCGCGGCGAGCGCTCCCGTGATGCCAAAGTCGCGAGAGCTCCCGCCACCTGTTCCGTCGTCCGGACTGGCCGGCGCACCCCGCATCGCCGTCATCGTCGATGATCTCGGCGCGCGTCGCGACGTCTTCGACGGCCTCCGTGAGATACGCCGCCCGCTGACCGTCGCCGTGCTCCCGGGCCTGCCCCTCTCGGAATGGACGGCCCGTGAGGCGACGCAGTCGGGCATGGAAGTGCTCCTCGACCTGCCCATGGAACCGTACCGCTATCCCGAGGTCGATCCCGGCCCAGGCGCGCTGCTCATGTCCATGACGCCCCGGGAGCTCCAGGTGCAGCTCGGCGGCCACCTGGCCAGCGTGCCCGGCGCGGTCGGCATCACCAATCACATGGGCTCGCGCATGACCGAAGACCACGCGAGCATGCGCACGGTGCTCGAGGTGATGGCGGGCCGGCGGCTCTTTCTGGTAGACGGGCTGACCAGCAATCTCTCCGTGGCGTATGACGAGGCTAAAGCGCAGGGACTGCGCGCCGGGCGACGCCAAGTCACCGTGGATCACATGGCGGGAGAGGCGGGGGATCGGGTGCGCTGGGACGAGGTGACCTGGTGGGCGGAAAAGCGCGGGGAGGTGATCGTGATCGCCCACGGCCATCCCCTCACGGCGCGCCTCCTGCGCGAGTACGTGCCGCGCTGGGAGGCCCGCGGTATCCGGCTGGTGCCCGTATCGCAGCTCGCGCGATGACGAGGGCGGCGCCGTGATCGTCCTCGGCATCGAGACCTCCTGCGACGAAACGGCCGCCGCCGTCCTCGATGGCGGGCGCAAGGTGCTGTCCAACGTGGTCGCCTCGCAGGACGACGTCCACGCCCCCTACGGCGGCGTCGTCCCTGAGCTCGCCTCGCGCCGCCATCTCGAGGTGATCGTACCCGTGGTCCGCCGCGCCCTCCGGGAAGCTGGCATGGGCCTCCGCGATCTCGATGGCATCGCGGTGACCCAGGGGCCCGGGCTGGTCGGCTCGCTCCTTGTGGGCTGCTCCGCGGCCAAGTCGCTTGCGTGGGCCCACGGCACTCCGTTGGTCGGGGTAAATCACCTCGAGGGCCACATCTACGCCGCCTTCCTCGAGGAGCGCACACCCGAGCATCCCTTCCTCGCCCTCGTCGTCTCGGGAGGCCACACCGCGCTGTACATCGCGGCAGAGCCACGTCGCTACGTTCGAGTCGGTCAGACGCGCGACGACGCCGCGGGCGAGGCCTTTGACAAGGTCGCCAAGCTCCTCGGCCTCTCGTATCCAGGCGGCCCCGCCATCGAGCGCGCCTCGACGGCCGGCGATCCACGCGCCATCAGCTTCCCCACCGCGAACATGAGCGACGGCGCCCCGGACTTCTCCTTCAGCGGCATCAAGACCGCGGTGTCCCTCCATGTGCGCCGAGCCGGCACGCTCTCCACCGCGGAGATCGCCGACGTCGCCGCTTCCTTCCAAGCCACCGTGGTCAAGATGCTGGTGCGAAAGAGCCTGCGCGCGGGCCGGCGGCTCGGCCTCCGACGCCTCGTCCTCACGGGGGGCGTCGCCGCCAACCGTGCGCTCCGCCACGCCCTCGAGGCCGAGTGCGGCGAGCGAGGGTGGGAGCTGTTCATTCCTTCGCGCGCGCTCTGCACGGACAACGCGGCCATGATTGCCGCGGCAGGCCACGATCGGCTCCAGGCCGGGGAGCGGGCCCCTCTGACCATGAACGCCGATCCCGGCCTCGCCCTCGCATGAGGCACGGGCGCTCGTGACGTCCCGACTCGATTACGAGGCGCTGGTCTCGGGTCTGCCCGACGCCCTCGTGGGCGTGGACGCCGACCTCCGCGTAGTGCTCTGGAATCCGGCCGCCGAGGAGCTCCTCGGCCGCTCCGCGCGGCGGGTGACGGGCCGGCCTCTCAAAGAAGTGTTCCCGCCCGACACGTCACTGGTGCGGCACCTCACGGACACCCTCGCCACGGGAGAGAGCCGGTCGGAGTCGTCGGCGGTGATCGAGGCGCCGGACGGTCGGGCCGTGCGGGTGAGCGTGGTCACCGCGCCCCTGGCCGGCCGGAGCGGCGCCATCGAGTCCGCGGTAGCGGTAGTGCGCGACATCACGCGCCTCCACCAGCTCGAAGCCGAGCTCCGGCGGGGACAGACGCTGGCCGCGGCAGGCCAGATGGCAGTGGGCCTCGCCCACGAGATTCGCAATCCCCTCTCGGCCATCCGCGGCGCGGTGCAGCTCATGCAGCGGGAGCTGGGCGACGAGGCGCGCTGGGGCGAGTACACCACGGTCCTCCTCAAGGAAGTGACGCGGGTCAACGGCATCATCGAGATGCTCCTCGACCTGAGTCGCCCCGTCACCCTCCGCGCGGTGCCGCTCAACGTGCATCAGATCATCGAGCGCGTCGCCCTTCTCCACGAGGAAATGGCCGTCTCGCGCCAGGTCTCCTTCGTGCGCCGCTACGATCCGAGCCTGCCCGCCATCATGGCCGACGAGGACCGCATCATGCAGGTCTTCCACAACCTGGTACGCAACGCCATCGAGGCCATGCCCGGCGGTGGCAAGGTGACCCTGGTGACGCGCCTGTCCATGAATCCGCTCTTCACCAAGGTCGACCTGGGCCAGGGCCAGCGCACCATGGCGGAGATCCAGGTGGTGGACGAGGGGCAGGGAATTTCCCCGGCGACGCGGGAGCGTCTCTTCACGCCGTTCTTCACGACCAAGGACCGCGGCCTCGGGCTCGGCCTCGCTCTCTGCCACCGCATTGTAGAAGAGCACAAGGGTTCCATCCAGGTCACGAGCGAGCCGGGCCGCGGCACGGCCTTCTCGTGCTTCCTGCCCATTGCCAAGTAAGGAGCGAGGGTAGAATGGCCACCATGGCGGACGGTCGGATTCTCATCGCCGACGACGAAGATGGGCTCCGCTGGGTGCTCGAGAAAGGTTTCCGCGGTGCCGGCTATCAGGTTACCGCGGTCAAGGACGGGACGGCGGTGCTCCGCGAATCCGAGGCGCAGCCCTTTGATCTGATCCTCCTCGACATCCGCATGCCGGGGCTCGACGGCCTCACTCTCCTCGGGCAGATCCGCGAGAAGCATCCCGAAGCTCAGGTGGTGATCATGACCGCGCACGGCACCGTGGAGACGGCGATCCAGGCCATGCAGCGGGGCGCGTATGACTATCTCGCCAAGCCCTTCGACCTCGACGAGGCCCTCCTGCTCACGGAGCGAGCCCTCACGGCACGCCGGCTCTCCCAGGAAGTCACCTCGCTCAAGAACGGTCTCAAGGAGGTGTGGGAGTTCGGCGCCCTCGTGGGCCGGCACCCGACCATGCAGGAGGTCTACAAGACCATCGGGCGGGTGGCGGCGAGCGACGTCTCGGTGCTCTTGCGCGGCGAGTCGGGCACGGGCAAGGAAGTGGTGGCGCGCGCGCTCCACCACTACAGCCGCCGCGCGGGCCGGCCCTTCGTGGGCATCTCCGCCGCGGCCATTCCCGCCACGCTGCTCGAGTCGGAGCTGTTCGGACACGAGAAGGGCGCGTTCACCGACGCCAAGGAGCGGCGCCTCGGCAAGCTCGAGCTGGCTCACGGGGGGAGCGTGTTCTTCGACGAGATCGGCGACATGCCCCCCGAGCTCCAGGTGAAGCTGCTCCGCGCGCTGCAGGAGCGCGCCTTCGAGCGCGTAGGGGGGCACGAGCTGATCCGCATGGACGTGCGCGTGCTCGCGGCGACCCACCGCGACCTCGAGGCCATGATGAAGGGGGGGAAGTTCCGCGAGGACCTCTTCTATCGCCTCAACGTGGTGACGCTCTCTTTGCCCGCCTTGCGCGAGCGCCGCGGGGACATTCCGCTCCTCGCCGAGCACTTCCTGTCGAAGTATGCGGAGTCGCTCGGCGAACGGGTGATCGCGCCCGACGCCATGGATCGCCTCGTCGGCTACGAATGGCCGGGCAACGTGCGTGAGCTGGAGAACGTGATCCAGCGGGCCATGGTCATGGCCTCGGGCGGCGTTGTCCTCCCCGAGCACCTGCCCATCGGGCCCGTCTCCGCGGCGGCCGGCGTCACCGCGGATGCTTCGCTGGAGGAGATCATCGAGCGAAAGATGATCGAGTGCGTGCGAGGCATGCGCGGGCAGAGCTCGGCCAATCTCCACGGGCTCATGGTGGGGCTGGTGGAGAAGCCGCTCCTGCGCGCGGTGATGCGGGAGACGAAGAGCAATCAGGTCCGCGCGGCCCAGCTCCTCGGCATCAATCGCAACACGCTCCGGAAGAAGCTCAAGGAGCACAGCATCGATCCGGATGCTCCGTAGCTGGCCTGGAGCGAACACACGCGTGGCGGGTGGGTCCTGTCACCGGGGCTGCCCCGCGGTGGCGGCTACGTCACCCACTCACCTGAATCGCAGCCCTTCGGGCTGCGCGCAGGCTTCGGGGGTCCCACTCCGCCGCCCTCGCGGGGCAGCCCCGATGCCACCCACCCGACGATCCTTTGCGGCTCTCATGAAAGTATGAACGGGAGATTCATGCGGACTCTGTCTCGGATGCGTAGGAGCTTGTTCCTCCTTTTAGTGTGTGCTGTGTCTCCCGTGCTGTGCTCGGCGGGGGTGGGGTGGGGGGCGGAGGGGACGATGACGTGGGGCGTGCACGTGTCGCTCACGCCGGCGTTCTTCGATCCGGCGGAGGCCACGGGGACCGCGCTGCCCCTTATGGTGTACTACGCGATTCACGACGCACTGGTGCGGCCACTTCCGGGCCAGCGCATGGGCGCGGCTCTCGCCCAGTCCTGGGAGGCGAGCCGCGACGGGCTCACCTATGACTTCACGCTGCGGAAGGGTGTGCGGTTCCAGAACGGCGATCCGGTCACCGCGGAGGACGTGAAGTTCTCGTTCGAGCGCTATCGTGGGGCGAGCGCCAGCCTCCTCAAGGCCAAGGTCGCCTCGGTGGAGATCCTGGGGCCGCAGCGGGTGCGCTTCCGCCTCAAGCAGCCGTGGCCGGACTTCATGACGTTCTATGCGACGCCGGCTACGGGGGCGGCTTGGATCGTCCCGAAGAAGTACGTGGAAAAGGTCGGCGACGAAGCCTACAAGAAGGCGCCGGTGGGCGCGGGCCGTACCGGCTGGTGTCCTTCAAGCCGGGAGTGGAGCTGGTGCTGGAGGCCTTCGATGGCTACTGGCGGAAGAAGCCCGGCATCAAGACGCTTGTCTTCAAGGTCGTGCCGGACGATGCCACGCGGCTGGCCGCCCTCAAGCGCGGCGAGGTAGACGTGGCCTACGGCCTGTCCGGTGCCCTCGCCGAAGAGGTCAAGCGCACGCCGGGCCTCGCCCTCAAGGCGGCCAAGATCCCCGTGACGAATTGGCTGGTCTTCGCCGACCAGAGCGATCCCAAGTCGCCCTGGCACGAGCGCCGCGTGCGGCTGGCCGCCAATCTTGCGATCAACCGCGAGGCCATCAACACCGCGGGCTATCTCGGTCTCGGCCGCGTCTCGTCGAGCTTCATCCCCCAGAGCCTGGAGTACTACTGGGCTCCGCCGCTCTATCCGTACGATCCGAAGCGGGCGCGCGCCCTCCTCGCCGAGGCGGGCTATCCGAACGGCTTCGAGGCGGGTGAACTCAGCAGCGAGCCCTTCGCGGGGACGGGCATCGGCGAGCCCGTGGTCAACGACCTCAACGCGGTGGGCATCCGGATCAAGCTGCGGCTCCTCGAGCGGGCGGCCTTCCTCAAGCAGTTCGCGGACAGGACGCTCAGGAACGTGATCCTCGCGGGGAGCGGAGCGCCGGGTAATGCCGCCACGCGCATCGAGCAGTACGCGGTCACCGGCGGGCTCTACGGCTACGGCAGCTATCCGGAGGTGGACGGGCTCTTCAACGCCCAGGCCTCGGAGAACAATCCCGCGGCCCGCCGGCAGATCCTCGCCAAGATGCAGCAGCTCATCACGGATCGAGTGATGTTCGGTCCAGTCCTGGAGTACGCCTATCTCGTCTCCATCGGTCCGCGGGTTGCGGTGGATGCCGTCAACGCCCTGCCCGACGATCCCTACACGGCGCCCTACGAGGACCTGAGGCTCAAGGCCAAATGACCAAGCGCGAGCGCGTGCTGGCTGCCCTGCGTGGGGAACCCGTGGACCGGGTGCCTATCGCCTTCTGGCTCCACAACTTCGCTACCGAAAACTCGGCAGAGGGCCTCAGTGAGGAGACGCTTCGCCTGGCCCGCACCTTCGATTGGGATTTCCTCAAGCCGCAGTCGCGCGCGCAGTGCTTCGCCGAAATGTGGGGACTGACGTACGCGCCCTCGCGCGAGCGGGCCGTGCAGTACACGGTGACGCGGACCCCGGTGGGCAGCGAGGCGGACCTCGAGACGCTCCGGCCCGCCGATCCGCGCACGGGTGCTCTCGGCGAGCAGCTTCAGGCCCTCCGCAGCATCCGGAGAGGGGTGGGGCCGGACACGCCCATCATTTGGACCGTGTTCGCGCCGCTGATGGTCCTCCCCTTCCTCGTAGCGGGCGGCCGGGAGCAGGCCCTCGGGCTCCTGCGCTCGGCCCCGGGTGCCGTGGAGCACGCGCTGGGCGCGATGGCGGATACGCTCGCCGCCTACTCGCGCGCGTGCCTAGAGGCGGGCGCAGACGGGCTCTTCTATGCGACCAACGTCGCTACCCAGGCCCTCATGTCGGCGGAGGAATGCCGGCGCTTCCAGCGGCCCTTCGATCTTCGCGTGCTCGAGGCGGTGGAGGGGGCGCCGTTCAACCTGCTCCACGTCTGTGGCGAGGGCGTCCTCTTCGACGAGTTCACGAGCTATCCGGTGACGGCTTTTTCGTGGGCGACGGTGCCGGGCAACCCGAGCCTCGCCGAAGCGCACCGCCGGACGGGACGCGCCGTGGTGGGCGGATTCCCCGCCAAGCCGGGCATCGGCTCCGCCACCACCGAGGCACTGGCGGCCCGCGCCCGCCAGGCCATCGCGGAGATGAAGGGGCGCTGGCTCCTCCTCGGCCCCGACTGCTCCATCAATCCCGACACGCCTGAGGCGCTGCTCCACGCGGCGGGCGCCGCCGCGCGCGAGACGCGTCCCGCCTGAGGCCCGCCACCATGTCCCTCCTCGACAAGAGCGAGTTCGTCGGTCTCGAGCGGGTCACCCATCTGGCCACGGGCGGCGAGGCGCCGTGGCTCCGATCGCACGACCAGGCTGCCGCCCGCATGGGCGCCTTCAAGAGCGGGGGCATGGGCGGCCGCGAGCAACTCTTCGCCGTCTACGATCGCGCGAAGTCGCGGGTGGCCCGCATGCTTGG
>DATGCY010000001.1:0-3471 GCA_035311385.1 Candidatus Methylomirabilota bacterium | reverse complement strand
CCGCTCGAGCTCAGCGGGCGGCGTGGCGAACGGCGAGCCCACGCCCTGCATGCCGCTCACGTCACGGAGGATGGTGAGGCGTGAGAGCGCGGCCGCGCCCTGGTAGCGGTCGAGGGCCAGAGTGAGGGCGCGCCGCACGCGAAGGTCGTCGAAGGGCTTGCGCTCGTGGTTGACGGCGATGGGGTTCCAGCACTCCCACGGGCTCTCCTGCACGGTGATGCGATCGCCGAGCGCCTGGACGAGGCGATCCCGCTCCGGGGGCGAGAAGCCGCGGAACTGGATCATGGCGCGCTCGCCGCGGATGGCCGCCACCTGCGCCGCGGAGTCCCTCACGAAGAGCGCGCGATAGCCGTCGAGGTATGGCTTGCCCTTGTCCCAGTACTGCGGGTTGCGCCGCCCGATCCAGTGCGAGCCCCTGACGTGCTCGACGAAGAGGAAGGGCCCCGTGCCCATGACGTGCGTCTCGTACCAATGGATGTCCCGGGCCAGGATGTCTGCCCGGTAGATCCAGTTGAAGGGCGAGGAGAGGGACGCGAGGAAGGACACGGATGGCCACTTGAGGCGAAACACCACGGTTAGGGAATCGGGCGCCTCCACCGCCTCCACGCAGAGATATTCCCCCTGCCGGTTCGACCGCGTGCCCGGAGGAGGGAACACGATCTTGTCGTAGCTCGCCTTGACGTCGCGTGACGTCAGCTCCGTCCCGTCGTGGAAGCGGACGCCGCGGCGGAGCTTGAACGTGTAGGTGCGCCCGTCTTTCGCCACCGTCCACGACTCGGCGAGGTCCCCCACGATGCGGGTTGCCGTGCGGTCCGTGGGGTCGACGCGGAGGAGCGTGCTGTAGTGGGGGGCGGCCGGATGCACGAGGGCGAAGGTTTCCTCACGATGCGCGTCGTAGGAGGGCGGCTCGGCCGGCACCACGAACACGAGCTCGCCTCCGGACCGCGGCGTGCCTTGCGCCCGGACGGGAAGAGCGCCGGCCAAGACGAGGAGGAGGGCGCCGGCGACGCGCCCGAGCCGACTACACGTGCATGACGACCTTGAGCGCATTGCCCACGCGATCGACGTAGGTCCGGAAGGCCTCGTGCACATCGTCGAGGGCGAACCGGTGGGTGATGAGGACGTCGGCGTCGAGCTTGCCCGCGCTCATGAGAGCGAGCGAGCGGCCGGAGTTCATGCCCCCTTCGCCGCGCGCGGCGTAGATGCGCACGTTACTGCGGACGGCGAGGTTCATATCCATCTCGACGGGCCCCGCGTACCAGGCGACCACCCCGATGCGTCCGCCGCGCTTCACGCTTTCGAGGGCCTCCTGCATCGAGGTCGGCCCCCCCGCGCACTCGAGCACGGAGTCGGCGCCCTTGCCCCCCGTGACCTCCGCCACCCGTCGGGGCAGGCTTTCCTCCCTCACGTTCACGAGCACGTCGGCGCCGAGCCGTCCGCCGATCTGCAGGCGTTCCGGACGCGTGCCGGAGAGGATCACGCGTTCCGCTCCCAGCGCCTTGCAGAGCTGCACGGCGAGGAGACCGATGGGGCCGGGGCCCTGGACGAGCACGGTCTCTCCGGCGAGGTAGCCGCCCATCAGATCGATGGCCCAAAGGGGCGAAGCGGCGGTGGTGACCATACAGGCCTGCTCGAAGCTCAAGTTGTCGGGGAGCCGGTACAGCGTGTTGACGTGGTTCACCGCGTACTCGGCGAAGCCGCCGTCACACGTCAGCCCCTTGGCGCGGTGGCCCTTGGCGAGGTTGCCGTAGTTGAGGCAGGAGGTGTACCAGCCCTTGACGCAGTTCTCGCAGCGCTCGCACCCCTTGTGCACCTCGACGGCGACGCGATCGCCCACGCGGAATTCGTCGACCCCGGGGCCGAGCGCCGCCACCGTGCCGGCGTACTCGTGGCCCATGATGAATTCGCCCGCAGGCTGGCCCATGAGCTTGCGATGGAGGACCTTCACGTCGGTGCCGCAGATCGAGGTGACATTGACCTTGAGGAGGACCTCGCCGGGAGCAGGCTCGGGCAGCGGGCGCGATTCCACGCGCATGTCATCGGCTTCGTGTAGCACCACCGCCTTCATGAGCTGTCTCCTGGCAAGGGGAGTCGCCAGCGGGCATGGTACCGCACGGACACGACCACGAAAAGCGGCGGTGGTGACCCGTGAATTCCCGGTTGACCGCGGGTGGCCGCGGGCGGTAACAGATTGAGCGTCCGCAGTCTCCAGCATGGACCTTGACACGCAGTGTCACTGGAAGGGGTCGGCCATGATCGCATCGAAGACGCCAGGGCATCGTCGCGGCCTAGGTATCTGGCTGTGTCTCGCGGTCGTCGTTCTCACGCCGGCCTTGGCCGCCGCCCAGCCCACCGAAGAGGAAGGCACGGCCACCTTCTACAGCTCAAAGTTCGAGGGGAAGAAGACGGCGAGCGGTGAGGCCTACGACAAGGCGGGCCTCACCGCCGCCCACAAGACCTACGCCTACGGAACCAAGCTCCGCGTCACGAACCTCGCCAACGGCAAGAGCGCCGTGGTCACCGTCAACGACCGGATGAACCGGTCGGCCAAGAGCGTCATCGAAGTGACGCCGCGCGTGGCCTCCACCCTGGGCTTTGCCAAAACCGGACACGCTCGAGTGAAGGTCGAGGTCGTCAAGTAGCGCGTCAGTTCAGCGCGTTGGGCCCGACGCGCAGGGCGTCGACCTCGATCGCCACGTTGCGCCGCCCATGAGGCTCCACGCTTACCGTCACGAAATCGCCGACGTGCACGTTGGACAGTTTCGTCGGCTCGCTCGCGTAGCCCCACGGCCAGCCGTCGTCTCCCTTTACTGCGCGTTGCACGCGAGCGATCCTGGTCGACGAGGTCACCTCGAAGGTGCGGCGGACCGGCTTCGTCTCCGGCCCCAGCCACGGACCCATCTCGTCGATGGCGATCTGGGTGTCGCTCACCTCCGTGACCACTCCCGCGTGCCTCTCCACGGCGAGCGCGCCGACCGCGGCCACAGCGAACCAGCCCGCCACCAACCCGATGCTCAGTATGCGCATGGGACCGTCCTCCTGCCCTTAGGCCGCCCGCCGCATGATCAGCGGGTCTACCACGAGCCGATCCTCTATGCGGGTATTGCCCATGAGCGACGCCGCCTCGCGACGGATGAGCTCGAGGGCCGCCTCGCGAATCCAGGGCGACGGCACGGTACCCGTCATCCGGATCACTGCGGGCGCCGAGCGCGAAAAGGGCACGTGCACGGTCGGCGTGATGGGCAGGCCCGCGAAGGAAGGGTCGGTGAGAAGCGCGTCGGAGAGCCGGGACTGGAGAGCCACGCCTTCGTCCTCGCGCTTCCGCTTCACGTCGAACAGCTTCACCGCGACGCCCACGAGCACGAGCAGGCCCACGACGAAGAGGAAGGCAAGGAAGCCGTAGTGTCCGCTTCCCGGAGTGTTGACCTGCCCCGAGAACGTGGTCTGGGGCCAGCCGACTTCGACCATGCC